>JBKEBE010000001.1:0-5184 GCA_047973025.1 Paludibacteraceae bacterium | reverse complement strand
CCCATAGTGGTTTGGGCTAAGACAACCCCAAATTCTCTCTCTACTAATTCTCTCACGCACTTGCGTGTCCATAGCGCAAAATCCAACTTGTATTGCTCCGGCATTTTATCGGCTATCATCTTTTGAATGGCTTGTTCTTGGTACGGACTCAACAACTTTCTGTCTTCGGATACAGCCCCTTTCTTCTTTGCCTTTAAGCATTTAAGCCCCGCTTGTTGATAGCTCTTCCACCAAGAAGAGACGGTACCCGGCTTTACGCCGACCAACAGTGCTACTTCTCCCTTTTTTTTACCTGAATTTATCAGTTCAATCGATCGCTTGCGAAATACAAAACGGGTGGATTCGTCTAAGGTGCGAAAATCTATTTTTTACATACACAAAGATACAAAATAATTCCGATATTATAACGTCAGGTTAATAAAGTACGACAATAAACCACAGCAAACTTTTAAATTTGAGAAAGGGAAAGGAGCAGACGATAACTACTATATTACAAAAGGGAAAAAATACTATTTTGTAAAAAGTGATTTGTAAACTGTGGCTTGCTCGACAAGAGCAATAAAAAAAGATAGGTATGAATATACCTTCATTTGGCTGGTATTTCCCGTGCCATCACATACGACAAAAACGGAAATTTAACAACCGATCTCGACCGCGATATGGTTACAATCCAATATAATTTACTAAATTTGCCCGAGTTGGTACAATTTAAGAACGGAAATCAGTTGCGCAACACCTACGACGCTTCCGGACAGAAACTCTCTGAGCGCGTAGTAACCCTGCATGAAGGCATATACAACCCGCTCAACTCCGGACAAATCATGGACGGATTGGATGTAAACGAACTCGACATGGTAACCATACAAGGAACAGACTACATCGGAAACTTTGGACTGATTTGGATCAAAGTTAAAATACTTTTTTCTGGTTTTATTGATTCTTCAAAGGGGAGGTTTTCTTACCCTTCAACTATTTTTTCTTTTCAAATCCATTCCAACGAATTTATAAGGGTGCACCGTTCGTATATTGTTTCGCTCAGACACATATCGGAAGTACGAAACCAGAAAATCTCAATTGCAAACAGACAAATTACCGTCAGTACGAATTACGAAAAAAACTTTTTTCGCGCTTTCCAATCTTCCTAATTCGGTCATTTTACCGCAAAAAAAAAGCTATTTACCGCAAACTGAACGTTTACGATAAGATTCTGTCTACATTTGTGTTCTATTGCAAAAATGTTACAATAATTTTTCAAGACAAACATTCTCCTACTTATGAAAACCAAATTGACGTATTTTCACACGTTTTTGCTGATAATGCTTTTTTCGACAACAACCTACTCGCAAACGATGAACGTGGTTTTGAATGACGGTTCGTCTTTTTCATTCACACTGACATCCACATCAAAAATGTACTTCGAGAACACCAACTTGCTACTCAACGAACCAAACGCCACTTTTTCGGTTGACCAAATCCGGAAAATCACTTTTGATGGTACTTCGGGAACTAATGAGATTACCGCCGGAGATGCAACGCTACTCATTTCTCCAAATCCGGCAGCAGATATTATCCGTTTTGTGAACGCCAAAGACGAATCGAGTATCATAAGTATTTACAGCCTTACAGGTGCTACAATCCTTTCCGCAGTTATCAATCCGAGCACAGAAACTTTGGACATCAGCCCATTATCCAAAGGAATATACTTTGTAAACCTGCAAAACAAAACCGCCAAACTCATCAAGAAATGAAAAAGTTAATTTTATCTTTATTCATAGTTTCAGCTACTGCTATCAGCTTGTTTGCTGCCGATTATTTGTTTGTGCATTCCGGTGGCGGAGTCGTTACTGCTATTGACCGCAGTGCTATTGACAGTATAAAATTTACGTCGGACGAGACCGAACTCTCTTTGTACAAAGATGGGGTTGCCGACTATGTATTTCTACTGTCGAACGTGGACAGCCTGACATTTGCGAGCGTAACCGCCAAGCAGATTACCATCGCCTATTCATCCACAGGGGTTACCGTTACTAATCCGTTTGAATCTCGTGGTATAGACATTGCCGTAAGCGGAAGCGATGTTACGGTAAATTCGACCCTTGCCGATACCAAAGTAGAATACATCCTGTCGGGAACTACCGCCGACGGCTCATTCAAACTTTACAGCGGATACAAATACCAACTTACGCTGAACGGGGTAAATATTACCAATTCGGATGGTCCGGCAATAAACATACAGTCGGGGAAAAAGTGCGAAATAGAATTAGCAGGTGGAACAACCAACACACTATCCGATGGGTCAACTTATGCCACAAGTGATGAAGACCAAAAATCGACACTCTTTTCGGAAGGACAACTTATCTTTTCGGGAGCAGGCATATTAAATATTTCGAGCCAAAGTAAACACGCCATTTGTAGCGATGATTATATCTCGGTAGAAGAAGGAACAATAAACGTTACTGCCACCGCGAAAGATGCCATACACGTGAACGACTATTTTGAGATGAGTGGCGGTACGCTCACGCTAACTCCTGCAGGTGACGGCATCGACTCCGAAGGATACGTATATATTTCGGGTGGTAGCATCACGTTTAACAGCTCCGTTGCCGACATTAAAGCTATTGCCGCCGACAGCACTTTAACGGTTTCCGCCGGTACCATCAATCTGACCCTAAACGGGAATCAATCCAAAGGTTTATCTTCTGATATGGACATCATTCTCACGGGCGGAACATACACCATCAACACAAGCGGGGCTGCTGTACTCGAAGCATCCGGTTCGGGATACGACCCTTCATACTGTGCGGCAATTAAAAGTAAAAACTCTGTAAATATTGAAGATGGTACGTTTACAATTACTACTACGGGAGCCGGTGGCAAAGGAATTTCTGCCGACAAGGATATTAATATCTCCGGTGGAAACGTAAAAATAACGACTACCGGTGCCGGAGCCAAATATACCGACGAAACCGGCGTTACGGATGCTTATACATCTACCTGTCTCACGGCGGATGCCAATATAACTATTTTAGACGGTTCAGTCATTTTAACGTCGTCCGGACTTGCCGGTAAGGGCATTAGTGCCGACGGAACATTTACAATGGGTAGTAACACGACTTCCCCTACCCTTTCCATTACAACTTCGGGAGGCGAAATTGCAAGCACAACCGGCGGCGGCGGGGGTCCCGGCGGTGGCAGTACAACTACTTCGTATGCTTCGCCCAAAGCACTGAAAGCCGATGGGGACATAACCTTTTCGAGCGGAACCACTACCATTTCATCGACCGACGACGGCATCAAATCCGAAACCAACGTGTATATAAACGGCGGGGATATTACCGTAACCAAATCGTACGAAGGCATTGAGGCTCCCTATATTTATATCAACGGCGGGAAAGCGGATATAACGGCAAGCAACGACGCGGTAAACGCGACCAAAGGAACGGTAAGCGGAGGAACGGAATCCAACGATGGAAGTTGTCTGTACGTAACGGGTGGTACGCTGATTGCAAGTTGTACCAATGGAGACGGCATTGACAGCAACGGAAACATCGTGATTACCGGTGGACTTACCATAGCCAACGGACCAAATTCGGGAGTGGAAGAGGCGGTCGATTTTAACGGTACTTTCAGTATGAACGGCGGCGTATTTGTGGGTTGTGGTTCCAATTCAAATATGACCAAAGCAATGAGCAGCAGCTCTACACAATCCAATTTTTACGCTTCGTCAAGTTCAGCTGTTTCGTCTTCCTCTTTTGTTGATATACGTATCAACGGAACAGATGTAGTAACATTCAAGCCCAAATACGGGGCGTACAAATTCCTGATTTCAGCCCCCGCGATGACCAAAGGCGCATCCTACACCATCTATACGGGAGGCTCGTACTCTACAACTACCAATGTCGGCGGCTATTATTCGGGAGGAACGTACTCACCCGGCACGAGCAAAAAAACAGGAACATTGTCGAGTTCAAATACGGTAAATACAATTAGTTTTTAAAGCGATATTGTACATATAAGTAGTGTAAAAGAATTCTTTTACACTACTTACCTACCCAAATGTAGGATGCTTTCTTTCAATGAGAAACCAAAGAGCCAAGCAAACAAGCGGCATAAAAAACATAGCGACGATGAAATAAATCGGATTGATCGTCTCAATGAAAAGACGGATTTCTCGAAAGAGTTCGTTCATATCAATAAGTGAAAGCGCTATGTAGAACCCTAAAAGTCCGGAAACAGGTATTATCCACCGATGCTTCTCCTTCTCCGGAAGAGAGCAAATCACTTTTTTTGTAAAACCGTCGTCGTTTATGTTGGTTTTGTTTTGTTTAAAAAATTCGGCAATAACCTTGTCATTCTTATTTTCCATAACCATAATCTTTTAAAAATTTCCCCATCTTTTCTTTTCCTTTCAAAATGTTTGTTTTAACCGTACCAAGTGGTAGATTCATAATCTTGGCAATGTCCTTTTGTGTTTTGTCTTCCATATAAAATAATAGGATTGCAACTCTTTCATCTTTTTTCAATAGTTGCATTGCGGTATAGACATCATTTTTTTCTGACGAATACTCATTTGACCGGTAAAAATAGTTGTCTATTTGAGCAATATCCAAATCGTCATAGTACTTTCTTGCCCTTGCCGAATCGTAATAGGTATTGTAAGCAACGCGATAAAGCCATGTTGAAAACGCCGACACGCCTCGAAAGGAACGTATATTCAAATAGGCTTTGATAAATGTTTCTTGCGCAAAATCTTCGCTCAACGGCACATCACCCTTCGTAAGGTTCTTAAAAAGCCTGCGAATGGGTGATTGATACTTTTTTACAAGATGATTAAAAGCCTGTTTATTGTCAAACATCACTACCTGCGACACCCAAAGCATATCTTCCGCTTTGCTCATTTATCTTCGGGAAGATTATTTTTAGATTTATCTAAAAACTAAACCACTATGGACTGGAAGTCCATAGGTTTGTTGAAAAGAAAGAATGAAATTCTTTCTACTGTGTGGAAATATGTACTTTTGAAGTATGGAAAACAAACAACGATTTAATGGGCACACAATTTCAAGACTTACAGCTCATATTGTTTGGGTTACAAAATATCGTTATAAAGTATTGGATGGAGATATTAAAGTTAGATGTAGAACATTGATAAAACAAATTTGTATGACTGAAGATGTTACAATT
>JBKEBE010000020.1:0-18197 GCA_047973025.1 Paludibacteraceae bacterium | reverse complement strand
GGAAGATTCGGGTTGTACATGAGTACTTTTATCGCGGTTTCAGTTGCGACTGTTACCGTTACTGTTGAATCTACGGCGTCGTGGTCTGCTGCCGTAAACCTCAATTTATAGGTACCCGGGGTTAAATTGTGGAAAGCATAAATTCCATTATACAAAGTATCAACGGTGTAGCTGTCGAGCGAATCGCCGGCAGCATTCATCAGCTTTACTTTTGCTCCGTTCAAAGGAAGCCATTGGTCATCTGTAGTCGCCTTGTAGGTAAACAACGGATGGCTGATGCGCTGATCCTTTCCTTTAACCCATCCGGAGATTGTACCCGTTGAAGGCAAATCAGCGTTGAAGTAGTCGCAAAAGTATTTGTAAAATCTTTCTGCTTCCAATTTTCGATAATCTTCATTTAATAGTCGGTGTGTTTCCGGTTTGTAGTCATGAAAAGACCCCTCTGACAAGAAACCGGGAACGGTCAAAGGACGAAGAACGCCTAAACCGGATGTGTTGCCGTAAAACGAAAAATCTCCACGGATATTGGTCGATGTGGTGTAATGCGTCCATACGGTTAAAGGGTTGTTTATTAATCGCTGCCATGCGGCGGTTGCTTGCAATTTACTTGCCGGCACGGTAGGTTCATTGTCATCGCCGTGAAACAGCAACAATAAATAGTTTACTTGAGAGTTAGCGGCATTGCTGTGAATGGACAGAAAAGCGTCCACATTATTGGCATTGGCTTCTTCGGCTATTTCGGTCAGTGATCGGTCATCTTCGTCTCTGTTTTGCGTTCGCGACATATATACGGTCGCGTTGGCGGCTTGCAAACGGTCTCTTAGTGCCAGGCCTTTACGTAAATTAGACCAGGACTCCCAAAAGCCCAACGTATCGCCGGGCGCGTAAGGAATTGTCTGTACATTGCGGTCATTACCACCGTCGTATCCACCGTGTCCCGGATTTACATATATTTTCACGCCGGTAAAATCGATAGAAAATACCGTTGAAAACATGCATATTGTTACAATTAAAATTAATAATTTTTTCATGGTCGTTTTCATTTAAGTTCAACATTGGCAATGTAAATCTCTCCTTTATCCGTACTGAAGACAACTTTACTCCCATCCTTAGACGCGTCCGGATACATGGCATTCACACCGGAAGGAGTATTTAGTTGTTGCTTTACTTTTCCATCAATTGAAACCACAAGCACGGTTGACGAGATTAACTTTTCGCCGTCGTCTATGTCGTTCATTCCGACCAAATGACGGTTTCCTGCCCATCTCGGAGCATTTAATTTTCCCAAAGATTTAACATTTTTCCCATCAATGGAGCAAACAAATGTACCTTTTCCCGCTACCGTATAGGCGATGTATCTTCCATCGGGAGAAATGCCCGGCCAAATGTAACTCGCGTCTTTGCCATTGGGTAACATTTCCTTGCGATTTCCATTGGTATAAATGACCATTCTACGGTCTTCAATCGTAATTACACGCTGTGATGAAGTGGCTTTAGGTGTTGCTATTACCATTTGTTTCCCTTTTACATAAGCGGGCTGTGAATCAATAAATCGCTGTGTAATCGGCTCGCGAGTAGGAGCTATGAGCACTTTTTTGTCTCCTGTTTTTATATTTTGGACGATTAACGCGTTTTGTCGTCTGTTTTGAACCAAATTGATTTTTTTGTAGAGAACTGAAGACCCATCATCGCTGATTTGAGCACCATACCCGGCTCCCGCGTCATGGTTTAATATTTTTGCACTTTTGTCTGCCAGATTAAATAGTACCAAGCCCCGATAGTCGGCTTTGGTCAATAGCAGAAATTCACCATTCGAACTAATCTGCGGGTGATAATACTCGCCGTTCTTCGTCTCTGTAACCTTGTCCAGAGACAACACCTTCACTTGTTGCGCCATTCCAAAGTGAGCGACAGCAACAAAAAAGATAAGTAAGATTTTTTTCATTAGAATAATGTTTTATTGGGTTAGAAAAATTAGTTGACTTAAAAAAAAGCAACGCAAATTACTAAAACAATAATGGATTTTGCTATTTTTTAGAAATTATTAATTTTATTTGAATTTAGCCGAAAGACGGTTTACAAAAATCAAAAAACGTGCAATTCCGAATTTCTTTTTATTTGAAAATTGCCATTTTTTTTCGCATTTTGTAAAAAAACGAGTTACCAAGAATCTTTAATAACCAATAGAGTAGCGAAGAACGAAAGCAAATTTGATAAGTTGGAAAGTTGTTTTAAATATCAAAGGATGGTTTTTCATTCATAGGATTATTTTGAATGTAACGATTGATGTTGATTGGTTCTCGTAGGCTATGGATGTGTGGAAAGATTAAATCAAACAAGTCCAACTTCATTTTTTACTTAGGTCAAAAAATGAAGTTGGACTTGCTGCTCCTGCCGATTTGTAATCTGTGGTTTGCATGTCAAGAGCAAAAAAATCATCTAATAATTAGGTAAACTAAGGGTTTTGGTCATATCTCCTTTTTGTCTTCCTGTCCAAATTCCATTAAATACGCTTTGATGAATTCGTCTATTTTCCCGTCCATCACGCCGTTTACGTCTGATGTTTGGTGGTTAGTGCGATGGTCCTTCACACGACGATCGTCAAATACGTAACTGCGAATTTGCGACCCCCATTCGATTTTTTTCTTTCCGGCTTCTACTTTTGCCTGCGCTTCGCGTCTTTTTTCGAGTTCGATTTCGTATAGCTGTGAACGGAGCAAACGAAGCGCGTTTTCTCTGTTCCCTGTCTGTGAACGACTTTCGGTGTTTTCGATCACGATTTCCTTTTCAGCACCATCGCGTTCGTCAGTGTATTTGTAATGCAGTCGTACTCCGGTCTCTACCTTGTTTACGTTTTGTCCGCCGGCACCGCTTGAGCGGAATGTGTCCCAACTCAGATTAGCCGGATTGATGTCAATCTCGATTGTATCATCCACAAGTGGACTTACGAAAACGGATGCGAAGGAAGTCATGCGTTTTCCCTGTGCGTTGAATGGCGACACGCGAACCAGTCGGTGAACGCCGTTCTCACTTTTCAGGTAGCCGAAAGCCATATCGCCTTCTGCTTGTAAAGTTACCGTTTTAATTCCGGCTTCATCGCCGGCTTGGTAATTGGTAAGTTCAGATTTGTACCCTTGCCGCTCGCAATAGCGCTGGTACATTCGGAAGAGCATTTCCGCCCAGTCCTGTGCTTCTGTACCTCCGGCACCTGCCACGATTTTTATGACCGCTCCGAGTTGATCTTCTTCGTTCGAAAGCATGTTTTTCATCTCGATGGTTTCGAGCAGCGTCATCACATGCGCGAAGGCGTTGTCCACTTCCGCTTCGGTAACGGCTTCTTCGCGGAAAAAATCGTATGCCAGTTGCAACTCGTCGGCAGCTCCTTTTACTTCGTTGTAGCCTTCCACCCAGCGTTTCAGGTCTTTTACCTTTTTCATCTGCACTTGTGCCGATTTGGGGTCGTCCCAAAAACCCGGCATCTGTGTGCGAAGTTCTTCTTCCTCTATTTGGATACGTTTGGTGTCAACGTCAAAGATACCTCCTCAACGCATCCTCGCGTTCCAACACTTCTTTTAGTTGGTCTGTCGTAATCATATTTAAATATTACTTTTTTTTAATCCTTTAACCACGGCGTTTGAGAATCCGTTGGCTTCCATTTCATTCAATCCTTGTATGGTAATGCCTCCCGGCGTTGTAACTTTGTCTATTTCCACTTCCGGATGCGAATCATTTTCTTCTAATAGTTTTACGGCACCCTTTAATGTCTGCATGACTACTTTTTTGGCAACATCGGGATAAACACCCATTTCCACGCCACCTTCCATCGCCGCGCGGATGTAGCGAAAAGCGTAGGCAATGCCACAGGAAGACAGCGACATGTAGGCGTTAAGCTGCGTTTCGTTATCGACGTAAAAAACTTTTCCCATTTCATCGAAAATAGCACTTATATCAGCAATCTGTTTTTCGGAAGCATTTAGAGATGTTATCGTTGTAACACTTTCCATGACGTCAATAGCCGTATTTGGAATTAGCCGGAATAGAATGGCTGCCGGAGAAAAATTTTTCTTCAATTCTTCAAATTCAATACCGGCTGCTATGGAAACGATTATTTGTTTTTTATAATCTATTCCTCCGGCAACTTCTTCGGCAATTTTTTGCACCAGCCAAGGTTTTACCGCTAAGATGATGATGTCTGCTGCTTCGACTGCTTCGGTATTCGCACGTGTCAATCGCCATTTGTTCGAGAGCGACCCCAACCGATTGAGCGTATCTTGAGAAACGTCGCTGATAGTAATCGCTTCATCCGAAACGAGACTCCCTTTCAGCATTCCTCGGGCAATGGCTCCACCCATATTTCCGGCACCGATAATCGCTATTTTTTTCATGTGTTTAAAATTTATTCTTTTACATTAAGGACACATGCTTGTCTGCAACAGGCAGAGAACACGCCATTAATCATCCCACTGTGTGTCAAAGTTATTTTTACATGGCTGTTTCACGTGTTTATTTTTTATTTTTTTTCGGAACGTATAGATGGAACGTGCTATCATTTATTTCCTTCTAAATCACATCGGATAATCCTATTTTTAAACCCACTTTATAACCATAAGCTATGAAATGAGTTTTTTATACTACTCAAATACAAATTTATGAAAAAGTATTTTATCGAAATAGCGGTAGGTAAAGAAAGATTCGATTAAATACACAATCTTCTCTTTTGTATTAATTCTAATATTTAAAACTACTTCCCCCGACAAATTCCCGTAACAACGACGTGGGTGGAATTTCTTCATCGGCAATGGCTACGAAATACCGCAGGAATTTCAGCAAACGATGCGTTTCGGTATATTCTTCGCTATTCTTGGGTACTTGCTCCAGTATCGGCATCACGTGGTGTTTCAGCACGGCAAGTTCGAAAATCAACGCCGAATTAAACATGATATCCGCATTTTCCTGAAAGGGAAAAATCCACTTTTCTTCGCCTTTGCGCACACTGTCCCAACGCCCTATCGTGTCTCTGGCTGAGTATCCGCGGTAGCTATAATCGCGTATGATGCGGCGTAACAGACGTGTATCGGCAGTAGGAATCCAGTTGTGCTCGTCGATGGCAATCGTGGTAAGTGCCGATACATAGATTTTGAACAACGCTTCTTCGGGCATTCCCTTGGTCAATTCGGGATTCAACGCGTGGATTCCTTCCAAAATAAGTAGCGTATCTTCTTCCAACTTCAGTTTATCCCCTTTGAACGTTCGTTTTCCTTTTTCAAAACTGAATGTAGGTAAATCGATCTCTTTACCGGAGAGCAACTGTTTCATTTGATCATGAAAAAAATCCAAGTCCAAGGCATACAGTGACTCAAAGTCCCAGTTGCCACCTTCATCAAGTGGCGTAGCTTCTCTGTCCACAAAATAATCGTCCAACGAAATGCTTTTGGGCTTCAGGCCGCTGACCATCAGTTGCACGGAAAGTCGTTTGCTGAAAGTCGTTTTTCCGGACGATGAAGGACCGGAAATCAAGATGACTTTTACGTCCGGGCGGGCTTGAATCATATCGGCAATCGAAGCCACTTTTTTCTCGTGAAGCGCTTCCGCTATTTTTATCATATCAAACGCTTTGTTGTCATTGTAAGCGTTGTTAAACTCTCCGACGGTTTTCAGCTCCATAATCTTATTCCAACTTAGAAATTCGTTGAAAATCTCAAACATTTTCGGCTGAAGAATCATATCTTCCAATTTAGTCGGATTTTCGCGGTTAGGTACTTGAAGCAACATACCGTCGTAGTAGGGAATCAAGTCAAAAATCCCCAGATAATCGGTCGAAGGAAGCAGGATGCTGGTATAATAATCGATAAAGTTTCCCATGCGATAGTAGCGCAGGTAAGGCTCCCCCAAGCTATCGAAAAGGGTATCTTTAACGGTATGGTTGCTTCCGTTTCGAAACAGCCTTTTTACCTGCTCAATACGCTTTTCTTCCATGACAATGGGCTCCGCTCTCGCGATTATTTCGTGCATTCTGGTCTTGATGGAGCTGACTATAGCGGGAGTTATCGGCGTATTTATATTTTCAATCTGGCAGTAATACCCTTTTGAGATAGGATGTTCGATCCGAATGACAGACTCAGGATACAGTTCGGCAACGGCTTTAGAGAGTACCATGGAGAGTGTGCGCACATAGACGCGCATGCCCGACGAACATCCGGTATCGATAAACTCGATGTCTTTCGGTTTGTAAATCAAAAAATTAAGGTCTTCTACCTTGTAGTTGACACGCGCCGCAACAACTTGGTATTTTAAGTCGACGTGCAGGGAATGATAGATTTCCAATAAAGAAGTTCCGAGTGGGAAAGTGTGATAATCTTGTGTGTTTTTGCAGTAGATTACTACGTTTTTGTTCATAATGATAAAAAATTTCCGTGGCAGTTACCTATTTGCCAAAAGTTTTTCGGTGTTGGGTTAAAAGTTAAGCGTCTTGAAAGTTGACGGATCAATCAAGTTGCAAAAATACGTATTTTTGTTAAAATCTCCGGTAATTTCGAGCTTTTGTTAATCTGTATTTTGTCTATCTCAATCCTTTATCTAATTGTTTGCGGATTTTTTCAATCGCGCTATCAATGGATTTATCCGGTTCAATAATGTTGTATTCGCCCCAGAATTCGACATCTCCAAACCCTGAAGTTTCATCTTGTATCACTACGGAAGGCACAATCCGGTCTTTCGCTCTAAAGGATTTTCTATCCGCGTTATCCGTCCAATCTGTTGCCGCCATTTCTATGTTCGTATTATAATAAGTGTTGAAAAGTCGTCTTTTCCAATTGATTTTCAAGCCCAATTCTACCCGGCTATAGGCGTAACGCCACACGTTATCCATCAGTCTGTAGTCAAGGACATATTGTGCCTTTGTAACGCTCGTTCTGGCGTTAAACGGTTTTTTGCGGACAAAAATCCGGGTAGCTTCATCGTTGTTTTTCAAATCCATGTCAAATTCGGCTCTTGCGAGTGCATACGTTTCCGCGTCGATAAACAATTTTCCGTAAAACAGCGGTTCCGCGACGTGTCGAAGTTGTTTGAATCCCAGCACATAAACAATCCTGTCGTTGATAATATCGGTATTGATGAAGGTAAACTCATAATTATCAAAAATAGACGTGGTAAAAATAAACTCGGGATACCGCATGGCATCCAAGTAAATGTTATTGAAAGGACCGCCCATGAGTTTGAATACGAGCGTATCCAGGCGGTTGTAATCGGTACTTTTCCGCGATTTGTACAACGCCGCCATATCGTGCAAATTACTCCCGTAAGCGCGTTTGTAAACTTCCACGATGGCTTCGGATAACGACACGTTCGTATTCCTTTTTTTTATCGTTTCTCGGTAAAACGCCGTCATTATTTCGTCATGCCGGCTGTAATTTTTCTCGGTATTCGCCATCATATTTTGGACAATGAGATTCGGATCTTTGGAAACGACTTCCAAATCCGGAAGTGCCACAGCTGACGCTTTCAACCTGAATCGATTATCGGATGAACGCAATGAAGACAGCGGGATTCTGAGATTTTCGTGTCCAAGAAAAGACACGAGGATAGACTTTTCGATTTCAGTTTGGGGTACTTTCAACACAAATTCGCCGTCGGAATTGGTTACTGTGGAAATACTCGATTTCTCGACGGACAGTACGGCATAGGGTAGCGACTCGTTCTTTTCGTCGGTAACTACACCTCGATACGTATAGATGATGGTATCCGCTTGTTGAGCCGTCAGGTCGGGCAAAGCAAAAAACAGCCCCAACATCGGTAGTATCGAAATCCGAAGCAGATTACTTTTGGTTGTTTTCATGTGTTTAAAATTTATTTTTCACATTAAGGACACATGGAACACGCCATTAATTATCCGCTTGTGTGTCAAAGTTATTTCACATGGCTGTTTCATGGTACGTTTGCTTTCTTATTTAAACAATGTGTTTTTCAAAATGTTGCATAAAGATACGACAATTAATTGGCGATTAAAAATGAGGAATTTCCTGTCGTGTTGAGACAAATAAAATTTATCAGGCAGTAGAAGAACGTATTGAAAAATGCAGTTAAATTAGAACACTACTTTTTAATCAACACACCGGCAGCACGGACATTCGTCAGCACGTTGCCCGTAAGCGTAAAAAGATAGTTTGTTTTTGACAGCATCCAAGCGCGGGTGGATACTTGCGACAGCAGGAACTCGACTTTACACGCATTTATTCCCACAATTTGTGAAGTACTTCTACCGATTTTAGCGATTGGAAATCAGCGAGATGTAATTTGTAGTATTCCACGAAATTCTGCAATACTTCCATTCTCTGTAAGCGGTTCATCGGAAAAGAAGATAGACTATCGTAATCCATTTCAAGGATTTGTCTGAAAGTTTTTGCCGGTTCTTCTTTCAAAAAATGGACGTGTGGCGGTTGAACGGATTCAAAAGTCCCGTTCATCATGTCGAAGTAGCTGAAGTCTTTTCCATTCGAAATATCCGGAGTAAAACCGAATTTCTTTGCTAAACCGGACATAAAAACCAAGTGAAAATTTCCGATTCCGGTCGAACAGGTATCCAATTCTGCAATTGAATTTTCGATAAATTGGTATAAATCTTCATCGCGCTCCGAATGTTTCAGGGTTTTGTGTAACAGCTCCGCCATAAAAAGCGCTACCCCATTTTTTACCGGATGGTAAGGGATTTGAAAAAACGGAACGGAAATCCGAATATCCTTAATCGTCTGAATTTCTTTTTTCGGATTGTGATGTACGTCAACTTCGACTAACGAAAGTGGTTGAAGTAATGCCGTTCGGCATGTCGATTTCTTTTTGTACGCGCCACGAACCACGTAAGAAACGCGTCCAAATTCACGCGTATAAATACTCACGATACCGGAAGAATCCGTGTATTTAATCTGATGAAGTATAACACCTACGGTTTTAGATTGCATAGCGGAAATGCGTCTGAATGGTTCTGATCGAGCTGTTTTCCCTGAAAATGATTACTTGTAAACTGGTAATACGTTACCTAATGCCACAAAATGGAAACTTTGTAGGACTTATTTCATTCCGAAAATTAAATCGGACTCTTTTCAGATTTGAGATTTTATTTTTTAGAAAAACTTCTGTAAATTATTTGCATCGTGCAATGGTCAGCTTCGCGTAATTTCTACTTTTTTCGTAGCTTCCATGGTTGCATTTCTAACACCTACACTTTCTACAACTTTCGATGCTAATTCTTTGAAGGCGTTCGATAGGATTGTATTCTCTTTTGAAGCTGCCGGAACCCCTTCATCCCCGCCTTCCCGAATCGACTGTACAAGCGGAATTTGTCCGAGAAGAGGCACACGCAGTTCTTCGGCAAGTTTTTTCCCGCCATCTTTTCCGAAAACGTAATACTTGGTGTCAGGTAGTTCCGCCGGCGTAAACCAAGCCATATTTTCGACAATTCCCAATACCGGAACATTTACTTTATCTCCCATAAACATATTGATACCTTTGCGGGCATCTGCCAATGCCACGTCTTGCGGGGTAGTAACGGCTACCGCTCCGGTAATTCCCATGGTCTGAACCAATGTGAGATGAATGTCGCCTGTGCCGGGGGGTAAATCCATGATGAAAAAATCGAGCTCACCCCATTGGGCGTCAGTAATGAGTTGCTTCAGGGCATTGCTTGCCATGCTTCCCCGCCAAACCAATGCTTGCTCCGGGTCCACTAAAAAACCTATGGAGAGCATTTTTACGCCAAATTTTTCAATCGGTATAAGCGTTTGTTTCCCTTCAATCTCTTCTACATAAATTTGTTCATTTTCAACTCCAAGCATTTTAGGTAGTGATGGACCGTGTATATCGGCATCCAGCAACCCGACCTTGTAGCCCAGCGAAGACAATGCAATTGCCAAGTTGGTAGATACGGTTGATTTACCGACACCGCCTTTTCCGGAGAATACGGCGATGATATTTTTCACGTCAGGCAGGATGGAAGTAGGTTTGGGCTTGGGCTGTTCCTTCGTTATCGCGCGAATGTTATCCTTAATGTCCACATCTTCGCTGATGTAAGTAAGAATGGCTTGCTCGGCGGCTTTGACAACCGATTTGGCAAACGGATCGTTCGGTTTTTCGAACAAGATTGAAAAACTCACTTTATTTCCATCGATACGAATATCGTCTTGTACCATATTCATCTCTACGATGTCTTTACCGGAACCCGGATAACGCACGTTTTTCAGCGCGTCGAGTATTAAGTTTGGATATAGTTGCATGATAAATTAACTTTTCCCACTCACGAAAGGGTAAATCTTGTGGGGCGTTGTAATATTTTATTTCTGTTTTTTTAACGAATGATAAATTCGCTTTGTTCGATCGATCAATTTACTCTTCTGTCTCTCTTAAAACTTCGATACGAATCAGGTTCAATCTTTATTTCGGGTTCCATTAACCCACTCGGATTATTCACAGGAACAAAACGGATGTATTTTATCGGTATTCCCCGTTCGAGCCATTGTTTTTCGTAATAGGTTTTGATGTTTAATATCGGATCTAAATCATTAATGGTATAAATGTCTTCCATAAGTTCAAGCACGGGAAACCGGTTCTCGTTTACCATCTCGCGCGTGTAAGTGAACATGAAGTTGCTATCTGTTTTTAAATGAATGCTTCCGTCCTTTTTCAGGAAATTCAGATAACGCCGGATAAAATTAGTGGATGTCAGTCGTTTGTTTGTTTTTTTCATCTGTGGGTCGGGAAACGTTAGCCAGATCTCACTTACTTCATTTTTTGCGAAAAAATGTTCGATCATTTCAATATCGGTACGAATAAAAGCGACATTTTTAAGTCCTTGAGCCAAAGCTGCTTTCGCACCGGTCCAAATCCGGGCACCCTTGATGTCCACTCCGATGTAATTTTTATCGGGAAATGTTTTGGCTAATTCAACGGCGTATTCGCCTTTTCCACACCCCAGTTCAAGAACAATAGGGTTGTCATTGCCGAAAAATTGGCTGTTCCATTTGCCTTTCAGGTTGAAACCGCTTCCGTCAAGCAATGTTTTGGAAGAAACTTGAAAAACGTGCGGAAATGTTTCCAATTCAGCAAATTTTGCTAATTTATTCTTTCCCATAATAAATCCATTCCCGTTTAGTGGGAACAATAATTCAGCACTATTTATTCTGAGTATATTTAGTTAAAAGAGTATCCGTAGCGTTATTTTGATTAGATGGCTATTTCCCTTTTTCAGGAATCAATCAACTGATTTTTCGACCCTTACCCCAATCTCTTTTATGCCGACCAACAGACTATCCCGCATACCGTGACCGATTGTCATGTGATACGTACCGCTATCGGGCAGAGAAATTTGCTGTTTGTAATATATCGGCATTTCTTTTATGACATTTCCCGTACCCAACCACTTCCCGTAGTCATCGGCTAAGTAGCATTCGATGGTGTCCTTAGAAGTATTTCCATTTACATCGGTGTTCTGCATAAAGAGCCAGAAATTTTGATACGGATAGTTGCCATAATGACGGACATGAACAAATACATCATACTTTGAAACCGTGTCTTGAATATCATACTCAAAAACGAGTAGGCTGTCTTTATCCCAGCCTTTTGCCGGTACAGGACGATATTGAAAATAAACTTCGTTTTGATGGCAGGCTACTATTCCGACGAAGATGGTAAACAAGAAAAAATACTTAATCGGTTTCATCTCAACTCGGATTATTGTTGCTGTGGGACTGCTTTCCTTTTCCGTTATCATTTCGCCGTTTCCCTTTTCTGCGTTTGGAAGGATTTCTACGTTGATTATCGAACCGGCTCAAACTGTCCTGTCCGACTGCGTTCTCGTAATCAACCTTCTTTGCCGACTCTTCATTCTTCGCGTCGTCCAGATTGATGGGTTTTTGCCCTTTTTTATTCATCGCAATGATTATCTTGGCTCTATCCGCGGGAATCGTTACGAGATTCGACGCCATATTTTTATCGGAAGAATAAGTAATCTCCCCTTTGAGAATATCGGTTTTGAAATGATAAAAGGTTGCGTCTTTAGTCTCTAATTCAATTTCTCGAGAAGGTAAGGTTTTCTGTGCATCCAGATAGCTGTCCAATTCATAATTCAAGCAACATTTCAATTTGCCGCATTGTCCGGCTAATTTTTGTGGGTTGAGTGATAGGTCTTGGTAGCGCGCCGCACTTGTAGAAACCGTGTTAAAGTTCGTCATGCAACTAGAGCAGCACAATTCACGACCACACGGACCGATTCCCCCAATACGTCCGGCTTCCTGACGGGCGCCAATCTGTTTCATTTCAACGCGTATGCAAAAGGTCTCCGCAAATACTTTTATTAGTTGTCTGAAATCCACACGCTCATCCGCAATGTAGTAAAAAATAGCTTTACTCCCATCGCCTTGATACTCTACATCGCCTATTTTCATATTGAGTTTCAGGCTTTCTGCTATCTGGCGCGATTTGATCATGGTGTCCTGTTCCTTGGCTTTTGCCTCTTGGTATTTCTCCAGATCGGTTTCTCGCACTTTGCGATATACTTCGCGGATTTCATACTTGTTTAGGTCGATATTGTTTTTTCTCATTTGGTACAATACCAGCTTTCCGGTCAGCGTAACTTCGCCAATATCGTGTCCCGGCGATGAACCTACGGCGACTCTGTCTCCTTTTTGGACGTCTAAATGATTTACATTTCGATAATAGCCTTTTCGGGTATTTTTGAATTGAACTTCTACTAAATCAGTTTCTTTTATCGTTTCGGGCAGGTCGCACAGCCAGTCGTGAACGCTTAATTTTTTGTCGGAAGTTTTGCAACATCCATTTCCGTTCATGCAGCATCCTCCGCTATGTAGTCCGTATTCCATTGTTAATCTGTTTTTTTTTGACAAAAGCAGAAGTACACATGTCTGCTTTTGGTATATATAGTTAGTCTGAGTAATTAGGTAAAATCTATTTTTTTAACAGCATGATTATTTTCAGTACTAAGTCGAAAAACACCATTTTAGCATTGGTATTTTGCTCGATTTGACGCTCTGCCAAAGCAAGTTCCGACATTAAAGATTCAACGTTTCGCTCGTTAATGAATGGCGAAAAGTTGGTCGAAAATGTTGTTTCGTAGTCGGTCATGTAATTCAGTTCCGGTTGTTTCAGGTTGAAAATGAAATTCTCGCGTACCATATTTTGAGCGTATGCGAGAAATTGTTTTTGTCTTTCACGTCCGAGATTGGCACCAGCCATGTCATCTGCCCATTTCTTCAAGGTTTTCAGAGAAGCGTGATCTTTTCTGTTGCCTACCATCCAAGCCATCCGCATAATTTCAACGAAACGATCAAAATTCAGTTTGAGAGATTGCCCGTCGGCAATAAGATTCTTTGCCCGCAGTAAGCTTCCTTCTGCAATGTGCGAAATATTTTGAATTTCGACAGGAGATGTATCCGGATAGATTCTTTCCAACTCTCCCGCTATTTCTGACTCTGTCAATCGCTGAATCTGAACGTGTTGTGTACGCGAGAGAATTGTTGTCAAAATTTTTTCCGGATTGTTCGATACGAGCAGGAAAACGGTGTATTCGGGTGGTTCCTCGAGGATTTTCAGCAACTTGTTGGCACATGATTCGTGCATCAATTCCGGCAACCAGATAATCATTACCTTGAAGTCGCTTTCATACGTTTTCAGACTCAATTTTCGGATGATTTCCGAGCTTTCGTTGGAATAAATCATTCCTTGCTTCGCTCCATCGCCTATTTTTTCATACCAGTCGTTCAATCCAAAGTAAGGATTTTTGATGAATACATCTCGAAATTCCGTTAAAAAGTCATCACAGATTACCGTGGTTTTACTTGGTGGCTTGATGACCGGAAAAACAAAATGTAAATCGGGGTGTGCCAGTTGCTTGTATTTTACACATGACGGGCAGACACCGCAAGCATCTTCTTCGGTGCGATGCCTACACGAAATGTATTGTGCATAGGCAACCGCTAAAGCCAATTTTCCAACTCCTTCTTCACCGTGTAGTAATTGGGCGTGTGGAATTCTTTTTTCATTTACCGAGCTGATGAAGCGGTTTTTTATAGATTGTTGTCCGATAATATCTTTAAACACAGGATTTCTTCTCTCGCAATATTCTGCTTTATTCGACAAATTTACGAAGATAATGTAGATTTTCACCTTTTTTTCGGGGAAAAGGTATTAAAATTTGAGAAGTCGCGTCCGGAGCAGCTTATCGCTTTGCGATAAATCCGTTGTTTCCTTATTACTGAGTAGTGTAAAAGAATTATTTAGAAATGGGTTTGTATTTTTGGGAATATTATCGGATACGGGGAAAGGCAATTGTCTATCCGTAGTAATCCGTGCGCAGAGCATTTCTCTTTTATTAGTGGGATGGTTCACGCTTTCAAAACTTTTTTGACGGCTTGATGAAAACCATTCATCTGATTTATTTAGTGTCGCATAGCACTCATGGCAACTAAAAATCTCGTTTAGCTACAAATTCTACACAATCCATCAGTGCCTGCTTAGCAGGGTTTTCGGGTAGTGTTTCCAATTCCTTTAGCGCTTTTTGTACGTAATTGTCCATGACTTGGTTGGCATAAGTTACACCGCCTGATTTGTGGGCAAAAAGCATGATTTTGTGAACATTCTCGGTCGTAAAATCCTTTTTATCAATTAACTGCACAATATCATCGCGTTCGTTGCCGGTCGTGTTTTTAAGCGCATAAATCAGCGGCAGTGTCAATTTCCCATCACGTACGTCATTGCCGGTCGGCTTCCCTATATCGGCATTTTCATAATAGTCAAAAATGTCATCCTTAATTTGGAAGCAAATTCCTAAATATTCGCCAAATTTTTTTAGGTGTTCCAACGTTTTAATATTTCCACCGGCAGATATTCCTCCGACGAGCGTACAAGTAGCAAAAAGCATTGCTGTTTTTTTCTGAACGATATTGAAGTATTCTTCTTCGTTTATAGCAGATTGGTGGTTGTTGGCAAGTTGGAGTAATTCGCCATCGGGGAGTATCATTCCTATTTGGGAAATAGCACCCATGATTTCCATGTTTTTGGTCCGATAAGCGCAGTTGAGCGACTTGGACAGGATATAGTCGCCGGTCAGAACGGAGATTTTATTCGACCAGCGCGCGTTTACCGAAGATCGACCTCGTCGTTCCATTGTATCGTCTATCACGTCATCGTGAATGAGACTTGCCGTGTGAAGCAATTCAAGAGAAAAAGCGGCATAGAGTGTAACTTCATTTACATCCCCAAGAAGTTTTGCCGATAGAATCGCTAAAATGGGGCGAATTTTTTTTCCGCTTCCTTCCAGTATGTATTCATGAACGGTCTTCAAAAGGACGTTATCACTATTCAGAATTTGGTAATAGACATCATCAAATTTCTGCATTTCGGCAAGTATCGGCTGTTTTATCTTTTCGATATCATTCATTTTGGTACAAGCATCTACACGTTTAAGATTACAAAAATAGGTAAATTTGGTATTTATTCAAGAACGTGTAAAAATAAATGTGTATTTTTTCTTACTTTTACAATTGATTTGGTTGTTAAACATGCTAATAAGCGTTGTGTTCTAATTTTGCCGGATTCGAGGAATTTTTACAAAAAACAAAATCCATGAAGAAACTTTTTCTGCTTGATGCTTATGCCATCATCTATCGTTCATATTACGCCTTTATTCGAAACCCGCGCGTCAATTCCAAAGGACTAAATACATCGGCTATTTACGGTTTTGTCAACACGTTGGAAGAAGTGATAAAAAAAGAAAAACCGACCCACATCGCCGTAGCATTTGATCCGAAAGGAAAAACTTTCCGACATGAAGAGTACGAGCAGTACAAAGCGCAACGCGAAGCCACTCCGGAAGACATCCGTAAAGCTATCCCGATAATTAAACAAGTTGTCGAAGCCTACAACATTCCGGCACTTGAAGTGTCCGGATACGAAGCAGATGATGTAATCGGGACATTAGCTAAAAAAGCCGAAAAGGAAGGATTTGAGACCTATATGTTGACCCCCGACAAGGACTATGGACAGTTGGTTTCAGAACACATTTTCATGTATCGCCCTAAATATACCGGGGGCTACGAGGTAATGGGACCGGAAGAAATTCGGAAAAAGTACAATTTGCAAAGCCACCTGCAAGTTATTGATTTGCTGGGTCTCATGGGCGATAGCTCGGATAACATTCCCGGATGTCCCGGAGTGGGCGAGAAAACTGCCGTAAAGCTCTTGCAAGAGTTTCAAAGTATCGACAATCTACTTGCCAACACCGACAAACTGAAAGGCGCGTTGAAAACGAAAGTGGAAGCAAATAAAGAATTGATTGTATTTTCCCGTTTTTTAGCTACCATACGAACCGATGTTCCGATAGTATTGGATGAAGAAAAATTTAGTTATAAGTCGATAAATGAAGATGCCGTGAAAGCACTCTTTGACGAGTTGGAGTTTAGAACATTGTCTGCCCGCATGTGGGGAAACACAGCTTCTTCCGGAGAAAAAACCACCACGAAGAAAAAAACTTCAAACGGACAGATGTCTTTGTTTGATGCTCCCACACGACCGGAATCTCAACCGGCAGACGCTACGCCAGACCTATTTTCTTCCATGGAATTACCCTTAGGGATACGAACCCTGCAGGACACGCCCCACACGTACGTGATAGTAGATGACGCGGTAAAACGGGGTATTCTTATTGGGAAACTACAAGCGCAAAAATCAGTGTGTTTTGACACGGAAACGACCAATATAGACGTGTTCAACGCCGATTTGGTAGCTCTTTCGTTCTGTTTTGCATCCGGTCAGGCTTTCTACGTCCCCTTACCGAACGATCAGGAAAAATGCGAGACAGTCATGCTTGAATTCAAAGCTTTTTTTCACAATGATAAGATTGAAAAAATAGGGCAGAATATCAAATACGACTTACTGATGCTGGCACAATACGGCATCAAGCTTCAAGGGAACCTCTTTGATACGATGATTGCGCATTATTTGATCCAACCGGAACTACGACACGGGATGGATTATTTGGCTGAAATCTACTTGAAATACAGAACGATACATTACAACGACCTTTTTGGCGGGACACCCAAGGCAAAGCAAAATATCCGGGATGTGGATGTTAATTTACTAAGTGATTATGCTTGCGAAGATGCCGACATTACCTTTCAATTGAAACAAATTTTAGAAAAAGAATTAAAGGAAAACGGGTTGGAAAAATTATTTTATGACATGGAAATGCCTTTGATGCGCGTGCTTGCCGTGATGGAAATGAACGGTGTACGCATTGATACGGACGCGCTACGCGAAAGTTCAGAAAATCTGACACGCGAAATGCTTATTCTGGAAAAAGAAATTCAGCAGATGGCGGGCGTAGAATTTAATGTCAGTTCTCCCATGCAAGTAGGGGATGTGCTCTTTGGACGTATGAAATTGGATGAAAAAGCCAAAAAGACCAAAACAGGACAATATTCCACATCGGAAGATGTGTTGGAGAAAATCCGTTCAAAAAATCCGATTGTAGGAAAAATACTTGATTACAGAGGTTTAAAGAAATTACTGAGTACCTACATTGATGCTTTGCCTCAGATGGTTAATCCAAAAACAGGTAAAGTACACACGTCATTCAATCAAACTGTAGCCGCTACAGGGCGTTTGAGCTCTACCAACCCAAACCTTCAAAATATCCCCGTTCGCGATGAGCAGGGTCGGGAAATTCGCAAAGCTTTCATTCCCGACGAGGGCGAAGTCTTTTTAAGCGTGGACTACTCGCAGATAGAATTACGCATTATGGCGCATTTGAGTGGCGACGCGAATATGCTGGAAGCATTCAACAGCGGACATGATATACACGCCGCAACAGCCGCCAAAATCTATAAAGTATCGTTGGATGAAGTAACATCCGATATGCGCCGCAAAGCAAAGACGGCTAATTTCGGTATCATTTACGGCATTTCCACGTTCGGATTGGCCGAACGACTGGCAATTCCGCGCGGGGAAGCCAAAGAGTTGATTGATGGCTATTTTGCCACGTATCCGGATGTAAAAAAATACATGGACGATTCTATTCAATTGGCTAAGGTTAACCGGTTTGTCGAAACCATTTACGGAAGAAAAAGATATTTAGCGGACATCAATTCACAAAACAGCGTGGTACGTGGTTATGCCGAACGAAATGCCATCAACGC
>JBKEBE010000089.1:0-32497 GCA_047973025.1 Paludibacteraceae bacterium | reverse complement strand
TACTGTGATATTACGGTAGAAAATATCCGTAAAACGATGCAGACAGACAAGCCTATTTTCGGTATATGTATGGGAAATCAACTCCTTTCCATTGCCGGAGGCGCCAAAACCTACAAGTTAAAATACGGACACCGGAGTTGCAACCAGCCGGTACAATTAATCGGAACACAACGCGCGTTCGTAACGTCTCAAAATCACGGATTCGCGGTAGATAACCAAACGTTGAGCGAAGAGTGGAAACCGCTCTTTGTCAATATGAATGACGGCACCAACGAAGGTATCCGGCACAAAATTCATCCGTGGTTCTCCTGTCAATTTCACCCCGAAGCTTCCGCGGGTCCTACGGATACCGAATTTCTGTTTGACGTATTTATGCGTACACTTTCAGGAGACAAACTAACCATCCCTGAATTAATTGAAAACGAATTGGACACCAAGTTGGTTTTGAGACAGATGTATCAAGGAGTTGAGAAAGAGACTGTCAAGAAGGTACTTTTATTGGGTTCGGGTGCCTTGAAAATTGGAGAAGCAGGAGAGTTCGATTATTCCGGTTCACAGGCATTAAAGGCTTTGAAAGAAGAAGGAATTGAGACCATACTGATAAATCCGAACATCGCAACTGTCCAGACTTCCGAAGGAATTGCCGATAAGGTCTATTTTCTACCCGTTACACCCGATTTTGTTGAGCGGGTAATCGAGAAAGAACGTCCGGATAGTATTTTTCTCTCTTTTGGCGGACAAACAGCGCTAAACTGTGGTGTTGAGTTGTACAAAAATAAAATTCTCGAAAAATACAACGTCCGCGTACTCGGAACACCCGTTCAAGCCATTATTGACACCGAAGATCGGGAGATTTTCAATCAAAAACTGTCGGAAATCGGCGTAAAATACATCAATAGCGAAGCAGTTACCAATTTGGCTGACGCGATGCAAGCGGCAAATGAACTCGGCTACCCGGTCATTGTACGTGCGGCTTACGCGTTGGGTGGTCTGGGAAGCGGTTTTTGCGACAACGACGAAGAATTGAAAACGCTTGTTACCAAAGCGTTTAATTATTCCCCACAGATATTAATCGAAAAATCGCTGAAAGGTTGGAAAGAGATAGAGTATGAAGTCGTTCGAGACCGCTACGACAACTGTATTACCGTTTGTAACATGGAAAACTTTGACCCGCTGGGAATCCACACCGGCGAGAGCATCGTTGTAGCACCATCACAAACACTGACCAACAGTGAATATTACAAACTTCGGAAATTGGCTATCCGCATCATCCGTCACATAGGCATTGTAGGCGAATGTAACGTACAGTATGCTTTTGACCCACATTCGGAAGACTACCGCGTTATCGAAGTAAATGCGCGTCTGAGCCGCTCGTCCGCTTTGGCATCCAAAGCGACCGGATATCCGTTAGCATTTGTTGCCGCCAAACTTGGTCTGGGTTACGGACTTCCCGAACTGAAAAATTCGGTTACAAAAGAGACTTCCGCGTTTTTTGAACCCGCGCTTGATTACGTGGTTTGTAAAATTCCACGCTGGGATTTAGCTAAGTTTCACGGCGTAAGTCGGGAAATCGGTTCATCGATGAAATCGGTCGGCGAAATCATGTCCATCGGACGTACCTTTGAAGAAGCGTTCCAAAAAGGACTTCGGATGATACAGCAGGGTATGCATGGGTTTGTAGGCAACAAAGAAATTTTTACCGAAGAATTAGACAGAGAGTTAAATACGCCGACCGACAAACGGGTATTGTATCTCTCACAAGCGTTTGAACAGGGCTATTCGGTTGAGAAAATTTACGATTTAACGAAGATTGACTATTGGTTCCTATACAAACTGAAAAACATCTTCGAGACGTCCAAAGAAATTGAAAAAGTAGAAACAGTCGCTTTACTATCCGACGAACTTTTTATCCGTGCCAAACAGATTGGTTTTTCCGATTACCAAATTGAAAAATTGATCTACAAAAGACCAATGCCGAAAGATACCATCCGCAACGAGCGTGCAAGAAGGGGTATCCTACCCGTAGTAAAACAAATTGACACGCTTGCCGCGGAATATCCGGCGCAAACAAACTACCTGTATCTTACCTACAACGGGGCAGCCGGCGATGTTAAGTATCTGGGCGACCAACGTTCCGTTGTTGTATTGGGGTCGGGTGCTTACCGAATCGGGTCTTCAGTTGAATTTGACTGGTGTTCGGTAAACGCGTTGAATGCCATCCGAAAGGAAAGACTACGATCGGTTATGATAAATTACAATCCGGAAACGGTTTCGACCGATTACGACATGTGCGACCGGCTCTATTTCGACGAGCTAAGTTATGAACGTGTACGGGACATCATCGAACTGGAAAACCCGAAAGGAGTGATTGTCTCCGTTGGCGGACAAATTCCAAACAACTTGGCACTTCGCTTGGACCAATCCGGCGTGAAAATATTGGGGACACAAGCATCCGATATTGATAATGCCGAAGACCGTCATAAGTTTTCATCCATGCTTGACTGTTTGCATATAGACCAACCCCGCTGGCAAGAGCTTACAACCTTAGACGACATCAATCGCTTTATGAACGAAGTCGGATTTCCGTTGCTTGTACGCCCATCGTATGTACTTTCGGGCGCAGCGATGAATGTCTGTTCCAATAAAGATGAACTCGAACGCTTTCTGACACTTGCTACTGAAGTTTCCAAAGAATATCCGGTAGTCGTTTCCGAATTTATTGAAGGTGCAAAAGAGATTGAGATTGACGCAGTCGCACAAAACGGCAACTTGGTCGTTTACGCCATTTCCGAGCATGTGGAATTTGCCGGCGTACACTCCGGAGATGCCACCATCCAGTTTCCGCCACAAAAAATCTATACGCAGACCGTTCGCCGGATCAAACAAATAGCGCGGGAAATTGCCAGGGAGTTGCACATCTCGGGTCCTTTTAATATTCAATTTCTGGCGAAAGACAACGACATCAAGGTAATTGAATGTAATTTACGAGCTTCCCGTTCGTTTCCATTTGTCTCCAAAGTATTGAAAATCAACTTTATCGAACTGGCTACACGAGTTATGCTTGGTCTCCATGTGGAGCATCCCGAAAAATCGGCTTTCGATTTGGATTATGTCGGGATAAAAGCTTCCCAATTTTCGTTTTCACGCCTTCAAAAAGCCGATCCGGTGCTTGGAGTAGATATGGCATCTACCGGTGAAGTGGGCTGTATCGGCACCCATTTTGACGACGCACTACTAACGGCGATGCTCTCCGTGGGGTACAAAATCCCTGAAAAAAATATCGTTGTTTCTTCCGGTGGCACCAAATCAAAAGTTGATTTGCTGGATGCCTGTCATCTGTTAGCTCAAAATGGCTATAATATTTTTGCTACGGGAGGTACTCATAAATTTCTCGAAGATAATGGTGTAGAAAGTACGTATGTAAGTTGGCCCGACGAGGACGAAAATGACCAGTTGAAAGTAACAGACTTACTACTCGACAAAAAGGTTGATTTAGTTGTCAATATTCCTAAAAATTTGACCGAAAGAGAACTGACCAACGGGTATAAAATCCGTCGAGGTGCCATTGATACCAACATCCCACTGATAACGAACGCCCGATTGGCAAGTGCTTTCATCAAAGCTTTCTGCCGTATGCAGAAAGGAGATATTGAAATTAAGCATTGGGGCGAGTACAAATAATATTACACTTCTTCTTGATTATGAGAAAAATTCTTGCTGTACTTTTAATTACATTCGGAGCGTTAATGGTTGTTTTGAGCGTTCGAGAATTTAATGGGAAGAAAAAAAGTATCGATGCTTTTGGTATTGAATTCTCATTCCAAAACAAAGAATCAAAACGAATTTTCTATAAAAATGCAGGAATCGGTTCCTTGATGGTTGTTTCGGGGATTGCAACCATAGCCATTAGAAAGAAAAAGAAATCAAATACGGAGTGAGTTAAAAAGCCGAAAGTAGGTCAATTCGATTGTAAGTAGTTTAAAACTTTTCTTTTATACGCCCATCTTTCGTAAAAGAATGTTAAATAAACACTTCATCTTTCTTTCTATGTCTTGCGTAACGGTATCTTTGTCGTCCTTAAGAAAAATAAATGATATTGGACACGCTACTTGTAAAAGGAATTATTATCGGGTTGAGTATTTCGATACCTTTAGGTCCAATCGGTATGCTGTGTATCCAGCGAACACTAAATCGAGGACAGAAATATGGTTTGGCAACCGGTGTTGGTGCCACTTTTTCAGACTTGGTTTACTCGGTTGTTACCATGTTTTTTCTCAATTTTATATTGATGTTTATTGAGCAACATCAATTTGTCATTCAAATCATCGGAAGTATTATCATTCTTTTTTTTGGGATGTGGATATACCGGAGTAATCCTTCATCCCAACCTTTGCCAAACGAGAAGTCAACAGAACATTCATTGATAGGAGATTTTTTTTCGTCGTTTGCTCTCACACTGACCAACCCGTTGATTCTTTTTATTCTGATCGCGTTGTTTGCTCAATTTGATTTTGTCAGCACGGAAATGACCCTATTAGAGCACGCTTTTGCACTGTTTTCCATTCTATTAGGTGCTTCTATTTGGTGGATAACCTTGACGAGTTTAGTTAGTCGATTTAGACACAAACTGAATATCAGAGGGCTGAAATTCATTAACCGTCTTACCGGCGGAATAATAACCATTATTGGTGTTGGAGAATTGATATTTACACTCATTAAGCACTAACTTTTGTGCTTTTTAATTAGCAGAAGCGTATGAAACAGCCATGTAAACTAAACTGGACATACAAGGAGCTGATTAATGGCGTGTTCCATGTGTCCTTAATGAAAAATAATAAATTTTAAACACATGAAAAAACTAATTTTAGGTTTGTTGATTACCTTTTCGGCAAATGGAATATCACAAGAAATATCCTATAAAACCATAAAGGATATTCCATATTACGAGACAAAAATAGCCCGAAATGATAATTACACGGCTGAGCGATGTGTTTTAGATGTTTATTATCCTGAGAATCAAAAAGATTTCGCCACGATCATTTGGTTCCACGGCGGAGGATTAACCACCGGAGAGAAAGAAATTCCCGACGCGCTGAAAAATAAAAGACTGTGCATCGTAGGGGTTAATTACCGCCTCTCTCCAAAGGTAACCGCGCCCGCTTATATCGAAGACGCAGCGGCGGCAGTCACATGGGTATTCAGAAATATAGGGAAATTGGGTGGGGATACAACAAAAATTTTTGTATCCGGACATTCAGCGGGTGGTTATCTAACATGTATGATCGGACTGGACAAAAGCTATCTCGCCATGCACGGAATAGACGCGAATAGAATTGCCGGATTAATTCCGTTTAGTGCGCAAGCCATAACCCATTTTACCGTCCGTAACGAAAAAGAGATTAAGGCTACTCAACCCGTTATTGACCAATATGCGCCACTTTGGCATGTGCGCACAGATGCTCCCCCCATGCTACTCATCACGGGTGATAGAGAACTTGAGATGCTTGGTCGCTACGAAGAAAATGCCTATTTAGCGCGAATGATGAAAGTAGCAGGTCATACACAAACTCGTTTGATGGAGCTTCAAGGGTATGATCACGGGATGACCTATCCGGCATTTCCTTTGCTGCTAAAGGAAGTGGAGCGAATTTGTCGGGAAAGATAGTTGATTGACTCTGCGGTTATCGTCTTCTTGTCATCTACTATTTATAAAGGTATTAAATTCTGTTTTGGCTATAGGACTTGTAAATAAGGCACTATGACCTTCTCCTGTAAGCTCTAAGAATTGACTGTTTTGACAAGTAGAGCAATTCATCACGTCTTGTTTAAATGTTGGCCAAGAATACGTTTGAATAGGTGTGTCCTTCAGTCCTTGCACAAATAAAATATCTGATTTAAAACCTGTTGTAAAATTAAGCAAGGAACGTTGCATATAGGCTGTTGGGTTTGCTGTCGTAGTTCCATACGTATTTTTCAGCAATGTACAGGTTATCCCGTTTGGTATTGTTCTGTTTTCTTCAAGTTGGCAACGATAAACAAGGTTCAATGGTCCGGGTCCATTTGCGATAACACCATTTGTTGCGTGCATTGTGTTTAACCGGGTTACTAAATATCCACCCTGTGAATGTCCACATAGAAATATTTTTTTTACGGTTACTCCTAATTCTTCCCGGGCTTTGTGTTTTACCCAAAGTAATCCTGCTTCTGCTTCACGGATATTGTCACCCATCAATAAATTTTGTTCAGGATAAGCAACACTTACTATCATCATGTTATCTCGGTCTAAGATTGTTTTTACTTTGTCTATCAGTGAAGTGGAAGCGTTTAAAATTAAGCTGTCATACATAACGGTTCCGTGATAAACAATTAAAGCATCTACTTCATTTAAAGCCGGTTTGTCTATAACAAGGTTTACATTAACTCCATTATACGTAATATTTTTTACTCCAACGAAGGCGTGATGTTCAAGTTCTGTTGTTATGATTTCGTCCTTTGAACAAGCTAAAACAGTGAATACTAAAAGTGATATTAATATTCGCATTGATTTCAATTTTATATCAAGTTAGACCTGTTTTTTGGCAAAAAGATTAATTGTCGGTAATTTTTTTTAACTGACAGAAAACCCAAGAATTAGTGTCGCTTCTCCGTCATAAATCGGTAAGCGATCCAAGCCAATCCACTTACTCCGGTCTGTAACGCTTTCTCGTCCACTCTGAAAGTGGGACTGTGTGAATTTCCTGTAAAATTCTCTCCTTTGATACCAAAACGATAGAAACACGAAGGATACAGCTGGGAAAAGAAGCCAAAATCTTCCGAAGTCAGCCGTTGGTCGAAATCAAGAACATTTTCCCACCCTAAAAACTCTTCGGCAAATAGTCGAACTTCTCGGGTTACTTCCGAATGATTGACGACACATGGATACCCGTCAGGCATATTTATTTCCACCGTACACCCAAAGGCTTCACAGGTTTTTTCGATGATTCTCGGAATATGAATTTTAGCTTCTCCGCGCCAATTTTCATCAAACGTTCGAAAAGTACCCGAAAGTTTTACTTCGTCCGGAATGACATTCGTAGCTCCGTTCGCGATTAATTTCCCGAAAGTCAACACCATCGGCACGAGTGGCGGGCAAAGGCGACTTCTTACCTGCTGCAACGCGACAATAGTCTGTCCGGCAGCCAGTACCGTATCGTTGCAAAGATGCGGTTTCGCGCCATGTCCGCCTTTCCCGCGAATGGTCAAATGAATTTCGTCAGCAGATGCCATGATAGTACCTTCCCGAACAGCTATGGACCCGGTCGGGTAATCCTCCGACACGTGTTGCCCGATGATTATCTCCGGTTTAAATTCATCAAATATACCGTCTCGAAGCATTAAATTGGCTCCTCCGGGTGCCAACTCTTCGCCCGGCTGAAATATCAATAGTATCGTACCTTCAAAGGCGTCTTTAAGCTTATTCAGAATCTCGGCAGCTCCTAACAAGCAAGCAGTGTGAGCGTCATGTCCACAGGCGTGCATCACATTATCATTTACCGATCTGTGGGGAATATCCACCGCTTCTTGAATGGGTAGCGCGTCCATATCGGCACGAAGAGCAATGATTTTTTTACTTGGATTTTTCCCGGCTATTCGTCCCAAAATGCCTGTTCCGCCGATGTCGGCACGGTAAGGAATCTTCAACGAATCCAATTCTCGCTTTACGTATTCGGCCGTTTTATATTCTTGATAAGATAGTTCGGGATGAGCGTGAAGATGGCGGTAATGCTTGACGACTTTCGGGTAAACCGATTCGGTGTGTAGTTTTATTCTTTGAAGCATGTTTATATTTTCCTATTATGTGCGCTAATTCGACACAACCTTAAGCCCTATAACAGAAGCGATTAAGGTTGTAATGAAAAACAGCCGCCAAAAGGTTGCAGGTTCCTTAAATACAAATATTCCGACCAAGACCGTCCCAACAGCACCAATGCCTGTCCAGACCGCGTATGCAGTCCCAATCGGCAGCTTTTGAGTAACTTTTACAAGAAGAAGCATACTCACACCTAAGCAAACTAAAAAACCGATGTACCAATAAATTGATTCAATTCCGGTTGTTTCTTTTGCCTTACCGAGGCAAGTAGCAAAACCTACTTCAAAAAGTCCGGCTATTATCAACAGTATCCAACTCATCTGTCAGTATTTTTTTGTTAATCATCCACTTTCGAGTTGTAAACTGTATTACCGCCACCCGTAAAGAAAAATGGGAATCTAACATTTAACAATAAACGACAAAATTAAACTTTTCCGGCATATTTAACCTTATTTAAACCGATAAAATTACTTTTGTAAATTTCATAAAAACTTTTTTTGTAATTTTGTGCTTTCAACATAAAACAAAACAAACCTAATTTAACAGAGATAATTATGACTCGAAAATTTGCTTTTATAGTTACGCTTGTTCTATGTACATTCGTAGCTGATATAGTTGCGCAAAAAGCAGTTATTTCATTTTCTAACGCCAAATACGACTTCGGACAAATAGCGGAAGAAGAGGGTAACGTGTCAAATGTTTTTGAATTTACAAATACCGGAAACGCGCCTTTGGTTATCCAACGAGTAACAGCCTCGTGTGGTTGCACCACGCCGGATTGGACGAGAACCCCGGTCGAGCCGGGCAAAAAAGGCAGAGTAACCGCGACATACAATCCGATGGGACGTCCGGGCTCATTCTCGAAAGTCGTAACCGTTTATTCCAACGCAAGTAACGAAATGGAACAATTGATCATTTCCGGAAATGTTACTCCAAAAGCGACTGCTTCGGCTACGTCCGGCAGTTCAAACAGTTTCCCCTTAAATATCGGGAATCTGGGATTGACCGGTAAATCCATCCATTTTGGAAATGTGGACAAAGGAACAGCTACATCCCGCACGATTTCAATCAGAAATAATTCATCATCGCAGATGTCCATTTCATTAGCAGATGTTCCTTCTTACGTAATAGCCAAAGTACAGCCCGAAAAACTACAACCCAATCAGGAAGGTGTGATTGAAATTACAATGGATTCTAAAAAAACATCCGAGTGGGGACCTTTGAACGCTGACGTTAGTATCGTGTTGAACGGTAGTAAACAAACCAACGACAACAAAATAAGCCTTTCGGGAAACGTTATAGAAGATTTTTCAAGAATGAGCGCATCGGAAAAACGCCAAGCCCCTATTTTAGAAATAAAGTCAACGAATTTGGTACTCGGAAAAATTAAAAAAGGCAATAAAGTACGTGGAAAATTCGCCGTTAAAAATGTAGGAAGCAATCCGCTTGAAATTCGTCGCGTCATTAATAACAATAGTGATGTTAACGTCTATCCCCTCAAAGCTTCTATCCGAAGTGGAAAAACGGAGAATCTACATCTTGACATTGATTCAAAATATTTACAAAAAGGGAATTACAAGAAAACATTTTCGATACAAACGAATGATCCAAACCGCTCATTGGTAGTATATACTGCCGATTTTACCGTAATCTAACTTTAGAATAAGGACAAGTGCTGAATAACAAAACGCTTGTCTTTGTTATTTTAAATAAATTCAAACCGTACAATGAATTCAACACACCATCATCCGGAAAACAATCCCGACTACAAAGGGTTAAACGTGAATGAAGGCGTTGAAAGTGTTCCGACCGTAAATCCTTACCGAAAACCGAAAAGAACCAAACAAAATTTCTCGGCAAATGATTACGTCAATGGCATTTTAAATCAAGAAGTTGCCGTATTGGGGCAAGCTGTAACGTTGGTTGAAAGTGCGCTCCCCGCCCATCAGGAAATAGCTCAAAACGTTATCAAAAAATGCCTGCCTTATTCCGGCAATTCGATACGTCTTGGGATAACGGGCGTTCCCGGAGCCGGAAAAAGTACTTTTATCGAAACTCTTGGCATGCAATTGGTCAATGCCGGACGAAAATTAGCCGTTCTCGCCATTGACCCGAGTAGTGAACGTACCAAAGGAAGTATTCTTGGCGACAAGACGCGTATGGAAGAACTTTCCGTAGCTAAAAACGCCTTTATACGCCCATCGCCGTCGGCAGGTTCGTTGGGCGGTGTTGCCCGTAAAACGCGTGAAAGTATCATATTGTGTGAAGCTGCCGGATTCGATACGATTTTTGTAGAAACGGTAGGGGTAGGACAGAGCGAAACAGCGGTTCACTCCATGGTCGATTTCTTCTTACTCATCCAATTGGCGGGAACCGGCGATGAATTACAAGGTATCAAGCGCGGAATCATGGAAATGGCTGATGGGATTGCTGTGAATAAATCCGATGGAAACAACGTCGAAAAATCTCAATTGGCTCGCCACCAGTTCAAAAACGCGCTTCATCTTTTTCCGGCTACCGAATCCGGATGGACACCTGACGTAATTACATGCTCCTCGACTGAAAAAAACGGTATTCCCGAAGTGTGGGATATGGTAACGAAATACGTGGAATTTGTAAAGGGAAACAACTTCTTCGACCGCAAGCGAAACAGCCAGTCCAAATACTGGATGTATGAGAGCATCAACGAAAGACTGAAAAGCGATTTTTACAACAACGAACAGATAAAATTTCTACTTGAAATGCTTGAAGAAAAAGTTTTGAGTAATGAAATCAGTTCGTTTATCGCCGCCAAAGTCGCACTCGACACTTATTTATCCAAAGAGATTCTGTAAAAAACCGCTTATTTTTACTCGAAATTAAAGGTAAGCGAAATCATCCGGGTAGTCAATTTATGGACGGATTCGGTGTGCTTGATGGTTTGTGGATTGAGCAATGCTCCGGCGTCCCGTTCGTCCAAGGGGGTAAGCATATTATTCAGCCCGAAAGAAAATTTGAGCTCCGGCGCGAGTTTAAAGAACGGAAAATAAATATCACAACCCGCCCCAATCTCAAGCAAAGCATCAAACGGCTTGAGTAGCACCGTTTTTTCCTTGTTTCGTCCCCAATCTATCCAAGCACCACCGCCGGCAATCAGGTAGGGACGAAAATTGTGCTTTCTCTCCGAGCTGTATTTCAGATAGACAGGAAGATATAGTGGTACGGAAAGCAAATTGGCTACGGTACTGTCTGAGTATGTGAGATTACGCTGATTCAGCATCAATGTGGGGGTAAATCGCAGGTTCAGGTAGCGATTCAGCCGTAAATCGGAAATAGCACCTACCGAAAAACCGGGTATGATGAAAGTAACGTTGATATTTTCGCTTATCGATGATGGAATAACGGCAAAATCCATAAAGTTTAATCCCAACGAGAATCCGAAATGAACCGTCTTGTCATCTACAAACGGCAAATTACCTTGTGCCTTTACTTTGGGAAAAGTAAGCAATAAAACAGATAAAAGAAAAAAGAAAAAACGTTTTCTCGACATGTTACCGTGCTTAGAAAGTACCTATGAAGAACGAGAAACAAATGGGTTTATTGCATTCGAAAAGCTAAATTTCGAGAAGCAATTTTTCGCCATTTCTACTTCCAAACAGCATCTCTGTCGGATTTTCCAAAAGTTGTTTTACACGAACAAGAAAACTCACGGATTCCCGACCGTCAATCACGCGGTGGTCATAGGAGAGTGCTACGTACATCATCGGACGGGCAACAATTTGACCATCCATCACGATGGGACGTTCAACGATGTTGTGCATCCCCAGAATAGCGGACTGTGGGGGATTGATAATCGGCGTGGACATCATCGAACCAAACACGCCACCATTGGTAACCGTAAAAGTTCCGCCGGTCATTTCCGGAATGGATAGCTTACCCAAACGCGCTTTTTCCGCCATCTGTGCAATGGTTTTTTCTATTTCGGCTAATCCCAGGCTTTCCACGTTGCGGATAACCGGTACCATCAATCCTTTGGGCGTACTTACTGCTACCGAAATATCGGCATAGTCAAAAGTCGTCGTATTCTCGCCGTCGATCATCGAATTTACACTGGGGTACTCTTGCAAGGCAATGGAGCAAGCCTTCAGAAAGAATGACATCATACCAAGCTTGATGCCGTGTTTAGCAACAAATTTATCTTGGTATTTCTTCCGCAAATCCATGACGGGCTGCATGTTTACCTCGTTAAAAGTAGTAAGCATGGCGGTTTCATTTTTCACGGAAACGAGACGTTCGCTTAGTTTTCGACGCAGGTTGCTCATCCGATCCGTTTTGGAATCACGGCTAATCGGTTTTTTCATTCCGCTCGTAGTAGTCTCGGCGGTATTTCCCGATGCAAGTACGGCTTCCACATCGGATTGCTTCAAGCGACGTAACCCATTGATGACATCTTCAACCGATAAATCGTTTGCATCCATCACACGTTGTGCCAGCGGTGTGATTTTTACAGAGTCGTATTCCGCGGGAGCAGGAGCCGTTTTCTCATCACGTGCTTCTTTCGGGGGTTGCTCAGTTTTCACTTCAATTTCAACTATTTTTTCTTCTTTGGAGACAACCGGTTTTTCAGCTGGTTTTGCTTCACCTGTTTCGGGTTGAACAGACGTATCAATGGTACAAGCCACCGATCCAACAAGAAGGCTGTCGCCTTCTTTCGCTTGCAACGCGATTTTTCCGGCTTCGTCGGCAATCAACGTGAGTGTGGCTTTATCGGACTCCAGTTCGCCAATTTCCGTGTTTTTCTGTAGCACGTCTCCATCTTTTACCAACCATTTGTATAATTCTACGTGTGTAATAGATTCTCCTGGACTGGGTACTTTTATTTCTAATATTGCCATGATGCTATGTCTTTTGATAGGAATTTGTGTCTCTTTAATTTTTCTGTCAATAACGGTTCATTCGTAAAATACAGCCTATATTTAGGATACAATACCTATATTTTCAACTTAACGCGTCGTTGATTATCGCAGCTTGATTTACCTTGTGTATCGCCGTAAGTCCTTCGGCGGTTACGCCACTTGCCGGACGGCTGATTGTTTTTAACTGATAGTCTTCCATCTGTAGTCTGACGAATGAACAGGCTCCCATGTTCATCGGTTCTTCCTGTACCCAGACTAATTCTACGTTTTTATCATACCCTTTCAAAAGTTCGTCCAACTGTTTTTTGGGGAATGGGTAGAGTTGTTCGATTCGGATGATTGCTACGTGCTCCGCTTTCGTTTCTTCGCGTGTTGCTGCTAATTCGTAGTAGATTTTTCCGGAACAGAGCAGTATTTTTTTTACTTTGTCCGGCGTTTTCAAATCTTTATCGGGAATAATTTCTTGAAAATGTCCTTCGGTGAAGTCAGCTATCGTAGATGTACACGCCGGATGCCGTAGCAAACTTTTGGGGGTAAAGGCGATTAACGGTACGCGGATGTCTCGGTGTAGCTGTCGGCGGATGGCATGGAAATGATTTGCCGGCGTGGTGGCATTGATTACCTGCATATTGAAGTTGGCACACAGATTCAAGAAACGTTCGATACGTCCGCTGGAATGTTCGGCGCCTTGTCCTTCGTAGGAATGGGGTAGGAACAAGACGATTCCGTTTTTAACGCCCCATTTTTCTTGCGCAGAAGAGATGTACTGGTCAACAATAACCTGTCCGACGTTGAAAAAATCGCCAAATTGTGCTTCCCAAATGGTTAGTCCGTAGGGTTGCGCTAACGCATATCCGTATTCAAATCCGAGAACTCCGTATTCATTCAGTGGCGAATTATACACGCGAGCCGGTGCGGAATCTCCGCCCAAATTTTTTAGCGGAAAATATTTTTCTTCTCCGTCCACCGTAACGATTTCGGCATGACGATGCGAGAATGTTCCCCGTTCCGAATCTTGTCCGCTCAACCGCACCGGAAAATTTTCCTTGGCTAAAGAAGCGTAAGCCATCAATTCGCCCATCGCCCAGTCGTAGGAGTCGGATTCTATCATCGAAAAACGCTGAGCAAATAGACGTATCGTTTTGTTGTAGAATCGTTTGTCTTGCGGAAGTGTCGTTATCCTTGTAGCTAAATCCAAAAATAGTTCTTTCGGTATTTTTGTTTGTGTTATTTTCTCAAAATCATCAGCCTGCGGTAAGCGGATTTTTTCATATCTTTTCTCAAAGAATGGTTGAATGGATGTCAGTGTGCTTTCGTTGGCAATATCGTAGGACGCGTCCAATCGATCTTGAAAATCAGTAACTTTTTTATCATAAATTTCTTTGGATAGGCTACCTTCCGCTATCAATTTTTCGGCATAAATCTCACGCGGATTTTTGTGTTTTGCAATCACATCATAGAGTGTAGGTTGCGTAAAGCGGGGTTCATCTCCTTCGTTGTGTCCGTATTTTCGGTAAGAAAGCAAATCTATAAAAACATCAATATTAAACTCTTGGCGAAATTCCAAAGCCAATTTTGCCACGTAAACCATGGCTTCCGTGTCGTCTCCATTCACATGAAAAACAGGCGATTGCGTAACTTTGGCAATATCCGTACAATAGGTACTCGAACGTGCCAGCATGTAGTTGGTGGTAAAACCGACCTGATTGTTGATGACAATATGAATAGTACCACCGGTTTTGTAGCCGGGTAGTTTGGAAAACTGAATGGTCTCATACACAACTCCTTGCCCGGCAATGGCGGCATCTCCGTGGATAAGTATAGGGAGTACCTGATCATCCAGCGAATCATATTCATTGTCCAATTTTGCACGCGCGATTCCTTCGACCACGGGCGCGACAGTCTCCAAATGAGAAGGGTTGGGTACTAAGCTTATTTTAATTTCACGTCCTTGGCGATTGATGGTATTGTTGTGTCCTAAATGATATTTTACATCGCCGTACAGTATTTCTTTGTTGTATTGTTGTGCTGTAAACCCCCGAAACACTTCTTCGTAGGGTTTCTTCATGATGTTGGTCAGCACGTTGAGCCGCCCGCGATGCGCCATGCCGATGACAATGTCGTTTACATCATACTCTCCTCCATGGGCAATAATCGCATCAAGCGCCGGAATAATTGTTTCGGATCCTTCTAAGGAGAATCGCTTTTGCCCTACGTATTTTCGGTGCATATAGTCTTCCAAACCAGATGCTTCGATTAATTTATCAAGAATGTGCGCTTTGCCTTCTTTCGAAAAATCTTCTTTATTCTTAGAGCCCTCCATTTTTTTCTGAAGCCATTCGATGATTTCAGGTTTCGTCATGTAGCGATATTCGACTCCGATGGAGTGGCAATACGTTTCATCCAAAAGGGCAACAATTTCCTGTAATTTTGCCCGTCCGATACCCACTTCCTTGCCGGCATCGAATTCGGTATCCAAGTCATCCGGAGAGAGATCGAATGTTTCTAACGATAAAGTTGGTGTATAGCTTCGTCTGTGGCGAACAGGGTTGGTTTTGGTAAACAAATGTCCGCGACGTCTGTAACCATTGATTAGATTCATTACGTTAATCTCCTTGAAAGAAATGCCTGCTTCTCGGTCAGAATGAGAATGTTGTTGTTTAATCGGGAAATATTGAACGGCTAAGTCAAATCCTTGAAAGAAGTAACGAAAACTTTCGTCAACATTTTCAGGGTTTTCTAAGTATTGTTTGTAAAGTGCTTCTAAGGCTCCGATGTCCGAATAATTGATATCCTTGTTGCTGATTCTCATGGGTTCGTGTTATGCTATTCTTAATGCAACGTAAAGATGGCAAATTTGTTCAAGATTTGCAATTTTTTTTACATGAAAAACAAAAAAAATCACGTTACAATCGCCTTGTTAGTTCACCCGCTATTTCAACTGATTTTTATCTTTGAAACTACCGGTCGGTCATTTCCGATCTTCCTTAACGCTCTTTCTAAATTCCTTGGGCGAAAGACCGGTCGTTTTTCTGAAGACACGCGTAAAATAAGCGGCATCGCTATATCCAACCTTGTAGGATATTTCGGAAAGTGTATATTCTTCGGCGAGAATCAACTCCTTCGCTTTATTGATACGGACGGTATTAATAAATTCCGACGAGCTCATGTTCATCAGATTTTTAATTTTTGTGTGTAGATTCGTTCTGCTGATATGAAGTTCGTCCGCCAAAAATTGGACATTTAATGCGTTGTTTTCAATGTTTTCTTGTGTCAATGCAAGTATTTTTTCAATAAATGCTTGCTCGTGATTTGTAGATGGGATGGTTAAGCCTTCTACTTTAGCTATTTCATACAATTTATTCTTAAGAGCACGTTTTGCATTGATAAGATTATTAATGCGTACCTCTAATTCTTCCATCAAAAAAGGTTTGTAGATATATGCATCCGCGCCTACTTGCAAGCCTTCTAATTTTGCCTCTTTAGTGGTTTTTGCGGTTAACATAATCACGGGAATATGACATAGATTAATGTCCGTTTTTATTTTATGACATAATTCGGTACCACTCATTAGAGGCATCATAATGTCTGTAATCACTAAATCCGGGGTTCTCTTATGAATGTATTCCCAAGCTTCTTTTCCATTTTCAAAACATTTAACTCGGTATTTATCTCTAAAGTTTTGTAGGAGAAGCGTTAACAAATCTGTATTATCTTCGGCTATAACGAGGATATATTCTTTTTTTCTTTCATCCTCAGCTTCATTTATCTTGTCGTTCAGCAACGTATCCTTTCCATTTTCGGTATCCATCATACGCGGCATGTCTAAGTTTACTACCGTATCGTTGATTCCGGTAGCGGTAGTGTCAAAAATTGAATAAGGCAACTTCACAACAAAAGTAGCACCTTTTCCCAATTCACTAACCACTAAAATTTCGCCTTTGAGTAATTTTACTAAACTGGCAGTAAGTGCTAATCCTATGCCACTACTTTCGACGATTTCATTCGAAAAATCTTCGCTGTAGAAGGCTTCAAAGATTTTTTCCTTTTGTCGCTCGGAAAGACCACTACCGCTATCTTTTACTGAAAATTCAATCTGTTCTCCTACGATAAGCGTAAATTCGATGTTTTTCCCATTAGGGGTATGTTTTGTAGCATTGGTAAGCAGGTTTGTACATATCTTTTCCAATTTGTCAAAATCAAAAAATATTTCAGATACAGTATAGCTTATCTTGATACTCAGGTCTATGTTTTTCTTGTCTAATAACGGGCGATAGGTGTCGATAATTTGGTTGAAAAAATCGATAATATTTCCTTTCGTTGGATAAATGATAGCGTGGTCAGTCTCTATTTTTCTGAAATCCATCAGCTGGTTTACCAAAAAAAGCAATCGCGCGGTGCTTCGTTTTATCGTATGTCTTATACCGTTTTCTTCATCTTTCGATATATTATTTTTTGAAAGCATTTCAACTGAAGCGTTAATAATGCTTAACGGTGTTTTGAACTCGTGTGTGATGTAGGTAAAGAAATTCATTTTATGTTGGTGCAGGAGATTAAGATTTTCTTTTTCTATTTTTTCGATGGCGAACGACATTTTTTCTTTTTGCCTATTTTGGTAGAAACGAAAGATACTGTAGGCAACCGCTATCAGAACCATAAAGTAGATGACATAAGCAATCCACGAAACCCAAAATGGTGATAATATCTTTATAGTCACGATTCGTTCATTACCAATATCATTGGTCATTTTGTTTACCGAGCGTATGTGAAAAACATATTTTCCCGAAGAGATATTTGTATAATTGGCTTGTGCCATACCGGACAAAGGAGACCAATCTTGATCAAAGCCTTCCAAGTAGTACTGGTAGGCTATGTCGCTATTAAAATAATTGATACACCCGAATTCGAAAGTGAATGAGTTTTGGTTGTGTTTTAATTTTAGTGTGTTTGTAAAATCTATCTGTTGTTTAAGAATTTTGTCATTGTCTCCCGCGATGATATCTTTGTTAAATATCTTCAAATTGGTAAAGTAAATGACCGGAACCTCATTAGGGATAACAATGGTTTCGGGCTTGAACCACGTAAGTCCGGTAACACTACCAAAATACAACGTTCCGTCATCATCCTTGTAGTAAGATTTATAATTATATTGATTGCCGGCAATATCATGCTTCACTTCAAAATTAATAGCAGTTGAATCGGACAGATTTAGCCTGCTAATACCTTTATTGGTACTTATCCATAAGAAATTTTGATCGTCTTCAAGAATACCGTAAACCACATTATTTATAAGCATCTTGGGTTTTATGTATTCAAATTTGTTTTTTGTGGGGACGAATTTGAATAATCCGGCACCTCGGGTTCCTATCCAGATTTGTTTCTTGGAATCAATGTAGTAGCTAATAATTGAGTTGCTCTGTAACCCGGAATTATTTTCCACTGTATAACGCGTCATTAAACCCGGTTTTGTTTTATCCAATACGTATATCCCGTTTTCATAGGTGCAAAACCAGATTTTTCCGTCCGGTGCTTTAAATATATCGTATATAAAACAGTCAACAAATTCATTCTCACGAAACTTGCTAAATGTCTCCGTCCGCTTATTAAAGATATCGACACCGGAGAGAGAGCCGACAAGTATTGAATCCGGAGATAGGAATGTGAGTGCAAAAATAAAGTTATTGTTTAATGACGTTGGAGAGTTGGATTTTTGAACAAATCTTTTCGCATTTCTTGTGGCAATGTTAATTTTCGACAATCCTCCCATAAAATGTCCTGCCCAGCAAATATCTCCATCCATCAATAACGCGTGTACATTATTTGATGAAATGCTACTGAGGTTACACTCGTAAGAGAACAGATGATGAAAACTATTCTTTTGTTTATTAAACACTGCTATACCTGCATCTTCCGTCGCAATCCAAAGATCTCCGTTCAGAGCTTTCGCCATCGCTCCTATCGCTTTCCCATGGAGATGATTTTCTCTGTCGTCCGGAAAAATCGTATGGAATCCCACATCTCGCATATTGGCAACATTTACGCCTCCAAAGTACGTCCCGATAAAGAAAATATCTAGGTTATTTCGGTAGATTTTATAGATGGCGTTGTCATTAATTGTTTTTTGTTTGTCATCGAAAGATTGTGTGTAATGTTCGCATGTATTCGTTTGTGTGTTTATAACATATAAACCTCTTTCAGTCCCTATCCAGTATTCTCCATCAGCAACGCCTTCTTCTATAGTTCTGATATAGTACATTTTAATTTTTTCACACACTTCTATTGGGGTAAATTTCCGGGTACTTTTATCGTAAACAAAAAGTCCATTGTTGTAAGTTCCTACCCATAAAACACCGTGGCGATCAGTTTTCAGACACGATATGGTCGAACCAAAAAAATCCGAAACAGCTTTGTATGAATCTATTATCTTTCCTTTTCTATCGAATCGATAGAGTGTACTTCCCGATGAACCCCAGTACGAGTTTTCATTATCGGAGACGATCATATTGAGTTTTTCTTCTGAAATTAAATTCAGAATTTTATTTGTACTGTAATTGTAAACAAACGCGCCATGCTGTTTGCCGGCAATCAGTAATTCTGTTCCTATTCCTTGTCTCATCGACCAAACATGTCCCATCGAGTGTTCTGCATACAAAATTGTCGTGAAATCGTCTGTTTTGGGATTATAGGAAGCGACTCCGTTGGTGGTCCCCACAAATAAGAAATTATCCCATGTGGATACAAGACAAGTGATTGTGTATGCAGGTATAGACCGTTTGTCAAGTGGAGAATAATTGTATTGCTTTATGTGTTGTCCGTCATAACGATTAAGACCCACTTCCGTAGCGAACCACATAAACCCATTATGGTCTTGACAAATGTCGTAAACGGTATTGTGCGTTAATCCTTTAGTATTCGTAATGTGATTAAATGAGCATGTAGGAAGTTGCGAATACACGAATAAAGGCTGCAATACTATGAAAATAACTACACTTAAAAACTTTTTTCTGTGGATAATCTTCATTTTTTCGGATTGTCTTATTGAATTCACAACAAATATAATTCTTTAAAAAAGAATATCTATTTCATTCAATCAAAAAATAAAACGTTTTCTTGTACATTTACTACTATTCGTTGTATTTATGTTTGAGTCTTATTTTTAAGTATCTAAAATGAATAATTGTACAAGATTTTTTGAATTTTGTACAATTTTGATTTTTCTTTTTCTCGTAAATTTGACATTCAAATTACTGTTAAGTAGTGTAAAAAAATTATTTCAGGATATTTATCTGCTTCCACTAAAAACGTTCACGAATAAATTTGACTTTTTCGATTGAGAGTTACACAATTTTAAATTAAAATAGACAAAAAATGAAAAGATTACCACTTGGATTCATTATAGTAGCTACGTTTACTTTATTCTCTTGCACAAGATCTACTTATGCTCAACTTGAACGGCAAAAAGAAATTTATTTTGCCGATCCTACTATCTATCATGAAAATGGAAAGTACTACTTATCGGGGACCCGTAACATAGAACCACTCGGGTTTACCATGCTTCAATCTACAGACATTAAAACATGGAAATTATCATCATCCGCACCAGAAAAAATGATTCTAAAAAAAGGGAAAAATACTTTTGGAAATCAAGGATTCTGGGCACCACAGATATTAAAAGAAGATGGAAAATATTATCTTACTTACAGCGCGGACGAACAAGTATCCATAGCGACTTCAGATACTCTAGACGGGTTATACTCTCAAAAAGAGATTGCGTCGATTGACGCTAGTGAAAAAAACATAGATTCTTATATTTTCAAAGACGACAATGGAGAATATTACTTGTATCACGTAAGGTTCAATCATGGAAATTACATTTGGGTTGCCGAGTTCGATTTGGAAAAAGGGACGATAAAAAAAGAAACGTTGAAACAGTGCTTTGCTCAAACACAAGCTTGGGAGAAAACGCCTGCTTATGAATCAGATCCAATAATGGAAGGACCAACGATTCTAAAAATGGATGATAAATATTATATGTTATATTCTGCCAATCATTTTGAGAGTATTGATTACGGAGTAGGTTATGCCACAGCCAATTCTCCGTATGGACCGTGGGAGAAATATGCAGGTAATCCAATTATTCATCGTTCTATTGTCGGTGAAAATGGCTCAGGACACGGAGACTTATTCTTTGATGACAATAGGAACCCATATTACGTATATCATGTGCATAATTCGGATTCGACGGTTATCCCGAGAAAAACCCGAATAGTTCCGCTTGCCTTTCGTAAAAATTCATCGACGGGACTGTATGACATCTCCGCTAAAGCCAATAAAATAATAATACCACATTTGAATAAATAAGTCGTATAAAAGATTCTATTAATCATAATTTAAATTTATTACAACTATGAAAAAAAGTACTCTATTATTGTTCATTTCCTTCGGACTTATAGGAAGTATCTTTGCACAAACACTACCTGAAGGCATGACAGCACTTTTGCCTGAAGGAGTTGAAGCGGTCATTACAGGAAACCGTAAAACATCACAAATCAAAAATTTAGTAGTTGCCGGAGAAAAATCAAAGGGATACCAAGCCTTCTTTGCGGCAAAGGATGCAACACATGGTGAAGAACTTTGGGTTACCGATGGTACCGTTAGCGGTACAAAAATGGTAAAAGATATTAATCCGGGAACAGCAGGTTCGGATATCAGTTGGATGGACCGTTTTAATGATAAAGTCGTTTTTGCTGCTAATGATGGTACAAATGGTTCTGAACTTTGGATTTCTGACGGAACAGCTTCAGGAACGTTCATGGTAAAAAATATTCATGAATTTGATTCTTCAGAACCTCGTGGTTTTACGCAGGTAAATGAAACACAATTTATTTTTGGAGCAAAAGATTTTGAAAGTCAAAATTACAATGTGGCAGGCGAACAATGGTGGTTATGGGTTAGCGACGGTACTGAAACGGGAACTAAATTAATTTATGAATGCAGCACCAAATTTCCGGGACAAGATAATACAACTCCTTCAACCCCTTATTGCCGTGTTGGAAGAAAAGTTTTTTTCAAGGCTGACAATAAGGACGTTACTGTTGGCGAAGAACTTTGGATAACTGATGGAACGACTGTGGGAACTAAATTTATAAAAGACATTAATACAGAGGCAATAGCTACAGGAACAGCTAATTCGGCTATTGACAATATGACTAATTTCTATAACGAGAAATTATTTTTCAAAGCATTCTCAATAGAAAGTAGTAATGAACCTTGGACAAGTGATGGCACAGCTGAAGGTACTTATCAAATTTATGATTCAAACCCCACTTTTGAAGCCAACGGTTTCCCTCGCGGAGGTGGTGCCTCAGACATGAGTGTAATTCCTTACAAAGGGAAGATATATTTTCGCGGCTATACTTTAGATCAGGGATGTGAATTGGCCAGCACTAATTTAGACAAAGAAAATTTCACAATATTCGATATAAATAAAAATGATCCAACAAACGACAATCACAGTTATCCGGATCCGGGAGTTGAGTTTGACGGTGTATTGATGTTTTGTGCTGCAACCGGTTTTGATCCGGTAAAAGCAAATAATTACGGCGGGGAGCTCCATTATACGGATGGAGAAACTGTAACCATGCAGTCAAATATGGGGCCGGGCACCCAAAGCAATTGGGTAAAAGAACTGACAGTTGCTTCAGGAAGTCTGTACTGGTGGAATGAGAGTGGAGAAATTACGGATTATAAAACCAAATTGTTCAGAATAGACAACAAATCTGAGTTTCCTGTACGCATTACCAATTTAAATGCCGATGGAGACCAAATCAATACATTACGCAATTTGGGCGGCGACCTTATCTTTACATCTTCGCTTACAAAACAGCTGTATGCATATCATTACCGCAAAGCCGGATTTGATCCCGAAACGGAAACAGATAACTTAGATATTGAATTTCGTACTCGTGCTGAAATTGGAACAGGTATTCAAACAACTGAGATACAGTCTACTAAAATCTCTGTTTATCCCAATCCGACTTCGGATAAATTTAATTTTAATGTTCAGGGAGATGTGTTGACGATTAAAATCTATAATATTACGGGGGCATTAGTTCGGCAAGAAACTAACTTGTTACGAAATTCCGTAGATGTATCTTCTTTGTGTAAAGGATTTTATAACGTGCTGATAACAACAACGACATCAGCCTATAACTCCGGCTTGATTATCAAATAAACGATTTGAATTCTTTGCGAAGACGGTTCATGCAGATAAACCGTCTTTGTACAACTACATTAAAACTAAATAGATAGATGAGTAAAGATAATATTTCCTCTATTGGGCTATTCTTTGTCGTTTTGTTCTTTTCATCAGTCTCTTATGGACAAAATCTAATTTCTATTTCAGGAAAGGTGTTAGATAGTAATAGCAGAGAGCCTCTTATTGGAGCTTCGGTTACCGAAAAAGGAACATCAAACGGTGTCATGACAGATTTTGACGGGAAATTTACGTTTAGAATATCTTCGGCCGCTACGGTTCTTGTAAGCTACGTGGGATACACCAATAAGGAGTTGAAAGTGCAAGATAAACAAGAGCTTACCGTATTGTTAGAAGAGAAAAATGAATTTCTGGAGGACGTTGTAGTCATAGGTTATGGGGTTCAGAAAAAGAGTGATGTTACCGGTGCTATTTCTTCTGTAGCCGGAAAAGATATTAACAATGTTCCGGTAGCTTCTCCTTTACAAGCCCTGCAGGGTAAAGCAGCCGGAGTAAACATTATTCAAAATACAGGCTCTCCGGGGTCAAGTACAACCATTCAAATCAGAGGAATAGGAACAGTGAATGACGCGGAGCCGCTTTATGTTGTGGATGGCTTTATCGTTAACGGAATAGACCACCTTAATCCCAACGATATTGAAAATATCGAAATACTGAAGGATGCCGCTTCCGGAGCTGTATATGGTGCTAGAGGTGCAAATGGTGTTGTATTAATAACAACAAAAAATGGAGAAGAAGGAAAGACAAAAATTACTTTTGATTACTCTGCCGGATTTTCAACTCCATGGAAAAAAACACCGGTATTGGATATTGGACAATTTGCTATAGTACAGGATTATATTAGCGGCCTATCCAATTATTCGGTAGATGGGAAATTATACTACTCCAAAAATTCTACCACTCAAGATCTCTATTATGATGAATACAAATACCATCGTATTGATACTATCAGAAATAACTCCCCCTCAAATTGGTGGAATGCCATAACGCAAACCGGTGTAAAACAACAATATAATTTATCGGTTTCCGGTGGTAATGAAAAAAACAAGTTCATGATAAGTGGAAATTATTACAGCGAAGATGGTCTCGTAAAAACATCAAGCTACGATAAATTTAATACGCGAATGAACATTACCAATCAATTAGCTTCCTGGTTGAATTTGATTACAAATGCGATATATACCAACGAAAAACGTCATATTGTGCCTGAAGGCAGCAACAGTATATTGAAGAGTGCTCTGTATCAAAGCCCTTTAACCTACACATACAATTCAAGAGGGTATTATTCAGGCAGTCATCCAATAGCCCTATTGGATAGAAATCATAACGAAATGGACAGACACCGCGTTGATTTAAACTTAAGTTTGACAGCTAATATTGGTAGGATGCTGACCTATCAATTCAAAGTTTCAGACTATGTCGTTTTTGATAAATGGTCTAATTTCTATGAAGTAGATAAACTGAATGAAGACTTTACAATGACCGATCTCACGACCGTTTACAGAGATCAGACCTTATCCAATAAATGGGAATTGAATAATTTGCTAACATTCAAGTGGAATAATGATAAACAGGATATTACTATTTTGGGCGGACAGATATTGGAAGGATATTCTACTGAAGACCAATTGTCTACAAGAAGAGGAACGGCAAGTAATTCTTCAAACCTATGGTATTTGTCTAGCGCTTACACCGGGGATAAGACGAGCGGACAGCTTGGGGATTGGACTTCGGTAGGTTTTGTTGGAAGAATTAATTATGCTTTATTGGATCGTTACTTATTACAAGTAAATTTTCGTGCGGACGGTTCGTCTATTTTTGAGAAAAATGAGCGATGGGGTACTTTCCCTTCCATATCTCTCGGGTGGAAATTTACATCAGAACCTTTTATGCGAAAATTGAATTGGCTCTCTTTAGGAAAACTTCGCTTAGGATGGGGGCAACTAGGGAATAATAGAATAGACGCCACATCAAGATATACGCTTCTTAACACTGGATATAACTATCCTTATAGTGTTGGTAATCACGTAATGTATCCGGGTACTATAGCTTCCTCTATCGGAAATACAGGTATCCGTTGGGAAAAAACAGAAACGTTTAACATCGGATTGGATTTAGGACTCTTCAAAAATCGCTTGACACTCAGCGCGGAATATTTTAATAAGTTAACCACAGATATGTTATTGCAGGTTCCGGTTACGCTATCGGCAGGACTTGATTATGCTCCGATGACCAATGCCGGGTCTGTACGTAACGAGGGAGTTGAACTGAATTTAAACTATAAGGGCAATATAAGTAAGTTTAATTATGCTTTGGGATTTAATTTTACTTTTCTCAAAAATAATGTTGTTAGTTTAGGTACAGGTAACGAACCTATTTATGGCGGGTATTTAAGCGAATCCAGCATACTTGCCTACGTAACGAAAACTGCCGTAGGAAGGCCCATTGGCAGCTTTTATGGCTACGTGACGGATGGGATATTTAATACCTATGAAGAAGTAAAGAAGAGCGCTCAATATGATGAAGGAAAAAATCAATGGGAACAAACAACCCAGCCGGGCGATTTTCAATTTAAAGATTTGAATGGAGATGGAGTTATCACTGCGGAAGATCGAACTTATTTAGGCTCGCCAATTCCTGATTTTGTATTCGGAATACCAATGTCATTTAGTTATTCTAATTTTGAGTTGACCATGCTATTTCAAGGACAAGTCGGCAATAAAATATTCAACGTGATGGAGTATTACCTAAATAATGCCGCCGCAGGTAATCTTTACGCTGATATACGCAGCAGACAATGGTCTGGACAGTTAAAATCGGACAGAACATTCTTGCCCTTAAATTTAGATGCTTCCATACCCGATTTAGATCCTTCTGATTTGGCGAGAAACTACAGAGCGTCTGATTTTTTTGTGAAAGACGGATCTTATATGCGGCTCAAAGAACTTAGAATAACTTATAATTTTGATAAGAAAATAAGTTCGAAACTGTTCTTGTCAGATTTAGCGGTATTTGCCAATGCTTATAATTTTTTCACTTTTACCGGCTATAATGGGTTAGATCCTGAAGTGGGGAAGGTATTTGGGACAGATAGTAATAATCTGAATATCGGGGTAGATCATGGTAATTATCCTCAAGCGCGAACGTTAACATTTGGGATAAAAATAGTATTATAATGTTTAAAAGGTAAATTATGATTAGAATTTCATTCAAAATATTAGTATTATCGATTACCGTTGTGGGGTTCTTTAATAGTTGTGATGATTTTTTGACAAAAGAAGTAAAAGGGTATTCCACTGACGAGAACTATTATACGACGACATACCAATTACAGACAGCATTAAACGCAACTTATGATGTGTTGCAGATGGATCTTTTCAATGAGTGTGAATGGCGTTTTGGAGACGCATGTGCTGATGATATCTGGGGGAATGATGAAGGTTTGTCCGGACAAATGGGACAATTAGTTCATTTCAGATTTAATACATCCAATGAATGGATTGCCAATCGGTATTCGATCAACTACAAAGGCGTACATAGGGCTAATCAGGTGATAGCAAACGCTCATAAAGTAGGATTGGCGGATAATGATTTTACGTCATACAAAACGGTAAGACAGATATTGGGACAAGCGAAATTTTTAAGGGCTTTGTTTTATTTCAACTTGGTAAAAACCTATGGTGGAGTTCCTATTCGTCCGGAAATAGAGACTGTGGATAATGTTGTTATACGCAGTTCCACAGAAGAAGTGTACGCCTACATCGAAAAAGACTTACGAGAAGCCGCTGTTATGCTTCCGGCGAGTTATGTGGGTACTGATGCCGGCAAAGCTACGGAGGGTGCTGCGGTTGCACTTTTGATGAAAGTGTTAATGTATCAGGCGACTCCCGGTTCCGAATCAGATAAATGGAAAGAAATGGTAAGCTTGGGAGAGTTCTTTGTTGATGGTTCTTCGATAACTTATGGTGAGATGTTAAAATATGAAGAGTCGGCAGAAGATTGGGAAAGTTTAAGACAACGCTTGTGGTTCAAACCTAAGGACTTAAATGCTTCGACAGATCCCTACGAAACACCTACTACCTATTTGCCGGAGTTGCAGAATATGTATTCACTTCAATACACTGATTATTATGGATCTTCTATCGGTTATATAGACCAATTCTTCCAATCGGGAGAATTCTGTAAAAGTTCTATCTTTGAAGTTGTATTCAAAGAATCATCAGATGGCTCCAATGGAGATACAAATGAAGGTACGCCTATTTATACGAATCTTTTTTCAAATACTCCTCAAATGTGGTGTACCGAAAATATTATTCAAGAAATTTTCAGTAATGATTCTCGTCGCAATTTTGTCATTGGACATCAACAATATACACCTGATGGTGAAATTACTCAATGTGGTCCTGGTCGTTTCTTATCCTTGAAATGGTACACGCCAATTAAAGAACGCCCTTTATACAGTGGCGACAACGGGAAAAATCGCAGGATAATTCGTTATGCCGATATGGTATTAATGTATGCGGAAGCCCTAAATGAATGTGGTTATGGTGGAAGAGCTTTAACGCAGCTAAATAAAAACAAGGCACAAGCTAATACGATTTCAGGAAGTTCGACACTGTATGTGGGTGGAGGATATGGGCAGATGAGAGATCAGATATGGAAAGAACGCCGCATTGAATTTTGTTTTGAATGGGATCGTTTTTTTGATTTAGTACGTCAGAAAAGAGCTGCAACTGTTATTAAAAATTACGGAGCTCAGCGGGCAAACAAACGCGGGTATTATTTCCGTGAAGGTGTTAACGATATTTTTCCCATACCGCAGAATGAGATAGACATTGCGAATGGTGTTGTGGTGCAAAATCCAGGTTATTAATACCAAATACGAATAACAATATGAAACGACCGTATAAGACAACTTTGACATACTACTTGTCTTGATTTATCGAGAAAGGAATGATTAACGGCATGTTCCCTGTGTTCGAAGACAGGTCTTTTGTGTAAAAAAAAATTAATCTCATGAAACACCCATGCCTAAATAAAGATTTAGACACAAGAGGGTATGATTATAGCAAACAATCATTGGATAATATTATGTCAAATACAAAATATTTCCAGCTGTATATCAGTCAATTAAAATTATAACAGATGAAAGTAATTATAAAGTTAACTTTATTTGTATCTCTAATTTCCATGTTTTTGGCTTGTGAGAAAGAGCAATCAGCAACAACTCCAATAGCGGAAATAACGATAAATAAAACAGAACTCGCTATAAATGAATCGATGATTATTCATTTCACGGGTACTGCTGACCAGGTTGTCATTTATACCGGTGATGATACGCATAACTACGATCTGCGGAATGAAAGTAATTCCGGTTTTGTGGTTAATAAGGGAATGTTCACGTATGCCTTTTCAACACCAGGGGTGTATAAAGTTGTTTGTGTCGCTTCAACTTATACGGATCTAGCAACGGAATTGAAGCAAGATACATGCTCATACACGGTAACTGTAACAGATGATATTACAGAAATAGATAGAATTTCATGCTCACAAGTGATATACGATGAAGTGTTTGCCGATAGGATACAAAATAACGAATGGCTTATGAAATTACCGCGTAAAGTAAAATACAACACGTCAACTCCTTCCATATCACTTTCACAAAAATTGAAATTCTACATACAATCGGATTCGACAAAGGTGTTTATTGATGGAAATTCATACGTTAGTTCAACAAAGTATGATTTGTCAAATCCGGTTGATATTTTGGTAAAATCGAATCACGGGACCACGCGTATCTATACAATGTACACCATTTATTACCCGGAATTTGCCACATTTAAATTATCGGGAATATCCGGTACGTTAGTTCGGTCAGAGTTTGATTATAGTTCATTCTCATTAGAAGTTACTTTACCTACCGGAACAAATGTGAGCGCAATGGTTCCGGAATTTGCAATGATGGACACAATGGGAAAAGTCTACATTGGCGATAAAGAGCAGATATCAGGCACATCAGTCGTGGATTTTACACGCGATGTTATCTATCGTTTAGTCTTTACTTTGGCAAACAATGCAAATGTAAAGGCTGAGTCAACAGTAAAAATTAAAATAAATTACAAATAAACGGCACGGTACAAAGGAATTATTTTCAACCTATATAGTAGATTATGAAACACTTAGCTGAATCATTCCTGCTTTTGAATATCCAAAGACATGCAAATAAAACAATTTTCATTGACATTGATGCTAATCGCCCCGTTAATTTGTTTTAGCCAGCGAATTACACCATACCAAGGTTCTCGTATTTTTTGGGATTTTGATAGTCAGACGACAGTATTTACTTCCGGAAATTATTCCCGTATGATCGAATTGCAGGACGGGCGTTTGATAGCCGTCGCGGAAGCATTGGGAGGAATTAGCATTACGTACAGTTCCAATAGAGGCAGTACGTGGTCGTCCCCGCAATTAATCGCATCGCCACCGGATAACGTTTTTTATGCCGTTCCCGATGTCATACAACTAAAAGATGGTACAATACTGGTCGGTATAAATCCGCGTCCGAAATCTCCCTACTCAGCAGAGCGCCTGTTCGGAATTCGCGTCGTCAGAAGCACGGATAATGGCAGTACTTGGAGTACTCCTATATTTGTGTTTGACGCTCATCATACTTTTGAAAATGGATGTTGGGAACCGTCATTTCTTGAATTGCCATCGGGCGAAGTACAATGTTACTTTGCAAACGAGGGACCTTATACATACAACAGTGATCAACAAATATCGGTAAGCCGCTCTTTTGATAAGGGGGTAACTTGGAATGCACCAGCAATAGTCAGCTATCGTTCCGGTAATCGGGATGGTATGCCGGCACCGATATTGCTCCAAGATTCAAGTGAAATCGTCGTGATTATAGAAGACAACGGGTGGTCCGGACGAGGTAACTTTGCCGCCACAACTGTACGAAATACGTTGAAAGATAATTGGACAAAGGGATATGTAAATGCGTCAAGCACTAACCGCCAAATGATTTTCGAAACGATTCCGTCCACGAGCATTTATTCTGCCGCTCCATACATCCGCAAACTACCTTGGGGAGAAACGGTCGCTTCTTTTCAAAGCAACGAAAACAGAGCCTCATCCAATTTCCAATACGCCGATATGCATGTACTTGTGGGAGATGAGCGTGCCCGTAATTTTAAAGCTAAAACAACTCCCTTTGCTTTGCAAAATGACAAACATGCCATTTGGAACTCCGTCTCGGTTATTGATACGGGCGTGGTCGTCGCTTTGGGTTCGATAGGGGTACCCAATGGAATTAACGATATTGTGATGATCAAAGGCTATCCTATTCGTCAAGCCAAAGCAAATCAGGGTTCCATTACCGTGGATGGAGAAAGACAATCATCCGAAAAGTGGACTACACCTTCCTCCGCACAATTATTTTTAGGAGCCACAACGGGCAATAAAACAAAAGTGGATTTTCTGTATGACACCAATTATCTGTATTTGACTTCATTGGTTGTTGACAGGACGATTATCAACACCGGTACAGATAACGACGGCATTCGTTTTAATATAGATGTGGATGATATCTCGTCTTCATCGCCACAAAACGGAGTGTACAGTTTCTTTTTTGACACAAACGGAACCGTAAAATTCAAACGAGGGAATAATGGCACTTGGATTACGGATAATAATACCGAGGGTATTTTATATGCTGTTAACGTTAAGTCGATTTACTATAACATAGAAGTTGCGATTCCTTGGAGTTTGTTGGGAAAATCGACACCCCCGATAGATAACAGGATGGCGATAACCATAGAAAACGTTGACAAACAGCAATATACGCTAAAAACCACCCAGATAGCCGATGTGGATAATGACGCATCCTGGACTTGGTTGGAGTTTAACTTGGCTCCAAGTCAAAATACTGATAACAAGAATACCACTTGTCACAATCTAAATACTGTGAAATCCTATATAAGCGAGGGTATTCTGCACATCGAAAGCCCTTCTGTAATAAAAGAACTATCCCTTTTCTCATTGATGGGTCAGTTGATAGAGAAAAGAAAGTGTAACGGACAAAACCTTCAGATTCCGTTTCCTTCCTTTAGAGGAGGTATTTTAAGACTTATTTTTGATGATAATACGGTGCATTATCAGAAATTCTTAATTTCATCTGTTTGAAATTTACTTTTTTACACGAATAACACATACCTGCATGTCGATAAACGCAGGAGACGTTGCCAACCATCTTCTTGTGTGTCAAAATTAGTTGAAATGGCTTTTTCATAAATAAGTTTTGATAGTCCATTTTGCTTTACAAAACTAAAAACCGGATAGATTTATTAATTCAACTTTCGCAAGTAAAATAACTTGCTGATTTACAACAAAAAAACAGTATAAAATCCCGGTAAAGTCACTGATATTCAGTAACTTTATGTCGAAAAACAAAACCCAAACAATATGCTGCGAGACAAAGATACAATACTACTTTCTTCAGATTAATAGCTTTTTTACTTCAAGTGAAAAAGCAATGGAAACAATTTTTAGTTTCATTCGCTCTTTGACATTTTCGGACAAAAAACTTGGTTTTTCCCTAGCCAATAGTCTCAAGTGTAGTAATTACTGCAAACTTGTGTTGCTGTTGCTGTTTCCCTTCTTCGAGATTAAAAACTCGTGGCACTATGCGGATTCTGCCCTGTACCGGTTTCTTTCGTGCGGTAAAGATGTTTTCTCCCGATTAATGAACGAGAGCTTAATAGACTGGCGTAATTTGGCATACAGCATTAACCTGCAGCTGATTCGTAAAGTCCGGAACAATAGCCGGATGGACAATTCAAATCCACGATGTTTGATTGTTGACGATACCGATTTACCCAAAACAGGTCGCCGGATAGAGCTGATCGGCAAAATTTTTTCGCACGTAACCCACACAGCCAATCTCGGGTTTAAAGGACTTTTTATGGGCTGTCACGACGGTAAAAGTTTTTTCTCATTGGACTTTAGTTTGCATGGGGAAAAAGGTAAAAACCAAAATAAGCCTTACGGATTAACTCCGGCACAGCGCAAAAGGCGTTACAGCAAAAAGCGTTACAATTCGAGTAAAGGCAGAGAGCGCACGAACGATTATTTTTTGACCAAGATAGAATCCATGATTAATATGATCCGCCTTGCCATTTCAAAAGGCATCCGCTTCGATTACGTGCTTGTGGACAGTTGGTTTACCTGCTTTGAGTTAGTTAAATTCATTGTTTCGCGCCGTATTAAATGCCACTTTATCGGGATGATAAAAATGGGTAAAACACGATACGGTACTTTTGGCAAAAGCCTTACTTCCAAGGAAATAGTTGATTTGCTTCGCCACAAAAGAATAACCAAACGCTCAAAACTGCTTGGCTGTTATTACACCGAAACAAGCGTTGATTTCAAAGGCATACAGGTAAAACTATTTTTCTGTAAGTCTTCTATAATTGG
>JBKEBE010000050.1:0-5647 GCA_047973025.1 Paludibacteraceae bacterium | reverse complement strand
ATTTGTTGATACCTATGAAGTTACGGATGCTTCCGTACACGATTCACAGCCATTGGACGATTTGTTAACCGAAGACGATAAAGGACAGGATTTACATGCCGACAGCGCTTACACGGGGGAAGAACAGGAAAACATAATCGACAAATATGAGATGAACAATAAAGTCTGCGAAAAAGGGTATAGAAACAAACCATTAACAGACCTTCAAAAAGCAAATAACAAGGAAAAGTCAAAGATCAGGGCAAGAGTAGAACATGTGTTCGGATTTATGGAACAGAGTATGAACGGTTTGTTTTTGAGGTCGGCATTGTAAGGGCGAAAGGTATTGTCGGGTTGATAAATTTAACCTACAATCTGTTTCGTTATGAACAAGTGATTCGCTTAAATATCCTAAGTTGCAAATAGACCATGGATAGACAGGTAACAGATAACAGATAAATGGATTTTCGGGTGTAAAATTAGAAAAAATAGTGTGATACTGACTTGATTTAAGAAAATCGGGAAACGAGTACTATCGTTTTTTTGAGACAAAACAGAAAAAATGAATTTTTAGAACCCACCTAAAGTAAGAGCAATATCTGGATACATGTATTTCCATTAGGCGATTTACTACACCGCTTTTCGAATAAGACAATTGAAAACCATAAAAGAAAAACACATGGCAGATATCCATTCCTTGTCATTTACGGATACGAAACCACATTTCCACATTTTGGACGGATTGCGCGGGATAGCCGCGCTTATGGTCATAGGGTATCATGTGTTCGAAGCATTTGCCACAAGTCCTTATGACCAACGATTCAATCATGGATATCTGGCGGTTGATTTTTTCTTTGTATTGTCCGGCTTCGTGATTGGATACGCTTATGATGACCGCTGGAAGAAGATGAAAATGAAAGATTTTTTCAAGCGAAGACTGATCCGTTTACAACCGATGGTTGTCTTGGGGGCAATATTCGGCGCAATCACATTTATTATACAAGGCAGTGTGAAGTGGGATGGTACGCCTGTTCCGGTCATCTTGATTTTACTTGCTTTATTACTGCATCTTTTCCTGATTCCGACCGCACCGGACTCTGTTGCTGAAGTGCGAGGAAACGGCGAGATGTTTCCGTTAAATGGTCCGAGTTGGTCATTGTTTTTCGAATACATCGGAAATGTACTCTATGCCGTGTTTTTGCGTCGATTGTCTAACAAGGCGCTTACAATATTTGTCGCAATGACCGGATTGGGGTTAGCGGTATTCGCTATTGGTAATTTTTCCGGCTTTGGGCATTTAGGCGTGGGTTGGACAATGGCTGATTATAATCTGATTGGAGGCTTTTTGCGGTTGCTTTTTTCATTTTCAGCCGGATTGTTGATGTCGCGTTTTTTTAAATCCGTGCACATCAAAGGTGTTTTTTGGATATGTGGTCTGACGATAGTGATTTTACTTTCTATGCCCCACGTTGGCAACGCCGAGTTATCGTGGATGAACGGTATATATGACGCGGTGTGTACGATTATCGTCTTTCCCGCGCTTGTTTATCTTGGTGCATCCGGAGTCACAACCGGCAAAATAATCACCGGACTGTGCAAATTCTTGGGCGATATATCTTATCCGCTCTATATGGTACACTATCCTTTTATGTACTTGTTTTATGCTTGGGTGTGGAACCGGGGACTCACTTTTGAAGAATCGTGGGCGGTGGCATCGGCTCTGTTTTTGGGGAATATTCTATTGGCGTACCTCTGCTTGATGATATACGACAAACCTGTACGTAAATTGTTAACGACGTATTTTGCATCCAAAAAAAAATGAAATCACTTCTTAACCGAAGCGATGACTGAATTATAGTCTGTTTCGGAGAAAGTCTAATTCAGAAAATACAGCATTAAGTTTTTTATACAGATTTCAAATCATGCTTGTTTTACGGTTTGAGCAGTTGCCGAATTAGCTTCGGGTTCGTCACGCATAGAGCAAGTACCGTTGAAAACGGCATTTGGTTCGACTATCAGCGATTTAATTTTTATATCTCCTGTCAGTTCGGCAGTAGAACGTAGTGTCAGAGAATTACTTGTAACAACATTTCCGTTTACTTGGCCGATTATTTCCGCGTTTATGCAGGTTAACGAACCTTTTAAACTTCCTTTTTCGCCTATAACTACTTTTGAGCGTCCGACAATATCGCCTTCTACATCACCGTCCAATCTAAAGTCGGATTCAACAGTAACTTTACCAATAATTTTTGTACCTGTTGCAATAATGTTAACAATTCCATTTGGATTGTTGTTAGAATCATCCGATTTTGCCATTATTTAATGATTTTTTTGATTGATTTCTTTACAAAGATAAGAACAAAATTCTCCGTAGAGAGTCATTTTTAATATTTATTGCAAAAATAGTAATAAGTCTCTCCCTGATTTTTGTATTAAACTTTTTATTTTCAATAGAATAACTCAAAGAACTTGTGTGTATTTGCCGGATTTTGTACCTTCGGAGTGTTCAGGAATAATCGAAATCAAAAAATATTACCGCTCAGCTTTTTTCGCTTTTTCCCAAATCTCATCCATTTCCGCTAATGTCATGTTTTTCAAGTCTTTGCCTTTGGCAATGGTTTCTGATTCAAGATAATTGAAGCGTTTGATGAATTTCTTATTGGTGCGTTCCAACGCCGTATCGGGATTGATATCGAATAAGTGTGCCGCATTTACCAAACTGAAAAGTACATCGCCAAATTCGGCTTCCATTTTGTCTTTGTTCATTTTGTCTGCTTCTGCCTGAAATTCGCCGATTTCTTCTTTTGCTTTGTCCCAGACTTGTTCCCGATATTCCCAGTCAAAGCCGACACTTGCCGCTTTTTCCTGTATCCGATGCGCCTTGACCAACGTCGGCAACGATTGCGGAACCCCACCAAGCACGGTTTTGTTTCCGTCTTTCTCTTTCAGCTTCAGTTTTTCCCAGTTTTCAAGGACTTGACCGGTGTCATCGGCTTTAGTCGCTCCGTAAATATGCGGATGCCTGTATATCAGCTTCTCGTTCAAGGTTTTGCAAACATCGTACATGTCAAAATCGTTGGTTTCACTACCCATTTGTGAATAAAAAACAATATGAAGCAGTACATCGCCCAATTCTTTTTGGATGGTTTTCATATCCTTTTCCAATATAGCGTCCGAAAGTTCGTAGGTTTCTTCAATGGTGTTCGGACGGATACTCTCAAAAGTCTGTTCCCTGTCCCACGGACATTCGGCTCGTAGGCGTTTCATGATTTCGAGTAAGCGTTCAAATTCTGCGAGTTTTTCTTCTGTTGTGTGTGGTTTGTAGGTTTTGTTCATCTTGATAAACTTTGACCACAAAGTTAGATAAAGGTTGTCTAAAATAAAAAAAATGATTATCCGTAATGAAATAATTCTTTTAGGATACTTAGATAAAAGTATCTAACTGATGTTAATTAACTCTAATTTAGTGTCTGCTTAAAAAACATTAATTATTTATATTTCAATAAAAAAGATTATTATTTATCTAACAAAATTGCACGGTTTTATGTAAATATGTATCAAAATCCTATCAATTATGTTAAAATACACATCACAAAATCAGTTGTAGATTTTTGATTTTCATACGGACTTTGAAAGCCGCCTGAGCGCGGAAAACCGCTAGTTAAAATGGCTGAACTGCTTGACCGGGACAGGCAAAACTACGTATATGCCGGTGTAGCTCGCGGGCATAAAGCAGGCGGCTTTAACGTTCAGATGATATCCGATCTGGTTACCGAAAAAATCCGCGCGACACCCGGAACTCCCGATCCCGACGTGAAAGCCCGAACCATGTATTTGCCGGAAATGAGTTGGAACTACGAAGTGGGTGTACACACTACTTTTTTTGAAAATAAGCTCCGTACAGGAATTACACTCTTTTACATGGACATAAGCGGATTGCAGATTACCGAATTTATCCCCACGGGGGCGGGAAGAAAACTGACCAACGCGGGAACATCCGCAAGCAAAGGAGTGGAAATAAGCGCAGATACGTACCTTGGTTCGGGTTTTGACGTCAGCGCCAATTATGGGTTTGCTCATGCTACGTTCCGAAACTACAAGGATGTGGAAACCATTCAAGGTATGCCGACCGAAGTCGATTACAAAGGGAAATTTGTCCCTTATGCACCACAGCATACGGCTAATTTAGCACTCAATTATATACGAAATTTTGAACACGCGTTTCTTTCTCAGCTTTACGGGACAATTTCTTGTAGCGGAATTGGTAAAATCTACTGGGACGAAGGTAACACGTTGGCACAAAATTTCTACGGATTGTTGGATGCCCGATTCGGGGTAAAGAAAAATGCATTCGGTATTGAAATCTGGGGTAAAAACCTGACGAATACGGCTTACAACGCTTTTTACTTTCAATCTTTTGGCAATAATTTCTTCCAACAAGGAAAACCACTTCAATTTGGCGCCCGATTGACGGTGGAAATATAGTCGCGAGACTGCCTTCATACTACTCCATTTCTTTCGAACGAAGATTTGAAAGAAATGGAGTAGTATCTGATTCTAAAATCTCAAGCTTATTTGTCTGAAAGAATTTAGAGAGCCATTTAGCCTGCATTTACGACTATGAGAAAGAAAATCGTACTGTTAATCAACTTAGGTACGCCGGACTCGCCAACCTTTAAGTCCGTTGCCAAGTATTTGTTTGAATTTCTGAACGATAAGTTTGTGATTAATCTGCCTTGGCTCTTTCGTAGTCTGCTGGTAAATTGCATCATTATCCCCTTTCGCGTTTTCAGGTCAACTGACAGATACAAAGAACTATGGACACCGTCCGGCTCTCCCTTGCGGTATTTCCTACTTCGGTTAGCCGATGAATTGCAAACGATTTTACCGAAAAATTACGAAGTGCATGGAGCCATGCGCTATCGTGCACCATCCATCCGAAGCACGCTGAAGAAAATAGCGACAAAGGATGTTGAAGAAATTATTGCTATTCCGCTTTACCCACAATACGCTTCTTCAACAAGCGAAACTTCCATCCAAGAGTTACTTAAAGCAAAAAATGATTTGAACATACGGGCGGATATCAAAATAGTAGAACAATTCTATTTTGAACCAAGTTATGTAAATACATTCGCCAGCCATATTCAAACTTATCAACCCGAGCGATTTGACCACATCCTTTTTTCGTTTCACGGACTACCTTCGTCCCAAATCCAAAGATGTGAAAGTAAGAATATGCGAAAAAACAATTCACCTACCCGGCAATTAGCCGCTATTCAAAATGATTGTTATTTAACTTCGTGTACTAAAACGGTGGAACTTTTAGCCAATACATTAGACATTCCGGCGGATAAATACAGTATCGCTTTTCAATCGAGAATGTCTGTTTTTTGGATAAAACCATTTACAGACAAGGTACTAATGAGTCTCCTGAAAACCGGGAAAAAGAAAGTGCTGGTCATAGCTCCATCATTTGTGGCTGATTGTCTGGAAACGACCATCGAGCTGGGTGTGGAATACAAAGAACTGTTTTTGAAGAACGGCGGGGAAGAATTTGTGATGGTGGAAAGCTTAAATATTAGTCCGAACTGGGTTGAAGCACTGGCAGAAATAGTCAAGAAATATTGATTCTCCCTTTCTCATTGTTTGCTCCCATATTCCCAACTTT
>JBKEBE010000079.1:0-17139 GCA_047973025.1 Paludibacteraceae bacterium | reverse complement strand
TATTCAACAGCGAAAATTCCTCCGACCAAAATTTCTTGTTCTTTTTACCGATTGCTTGTTTATAGTACAGCGAAAGCAGAATATCGCGGGCAAACCCTTTTCGGATTCCGAAATAATCTTCGTATTGAGACAACAGCCAATGTAGATGTTCTTCCTCTGAAAACAGATGCAGCTCCTGCTCAAATTTCTTGTTGATTCGATCCCAAAGACCAAAATCTTTAATCGAAAGAATTACGGATGGATTGCCGGTTGTATTCATCCCTTTGATTTTATGCAAAAAGGTGCTCTCTTCGGACGTGATGGAATACGGATGTGTTAGCAGTGAATCGGCAAACTGTACGATTGACTTTGGGGTAAATTCTTGGTTGATAAAAGATGCCGTAGTAATACGGTTGATTAACGCCGGATACTTTCCACTCACAAGCGAAGTGGGATTATTGATCATAGCTGTATCCAAAAAAGAATAAAATGGTTCTCCGAAAGGCTCGCCAAAGACTGAAAAATCATCAAACACCTTCGTTTCTTGAGCTTGTTCTTGCTTTATCCGATCCGAGCTAAACTCTAAATCCAAAATTTCCTGATACCGGTAAAGGAGCAAATTATTTTTGTAAACTGTTTTTGCCTTTAGGCTGATGGGATTACCGGAAACAACCTTTTCAAATTTAGCTAATTCTTTTTCCAAGAGATTTAGCTGCCAATTTTTATACTTTGTCGCACTGTATTCATTTTCTTTTAAGAATTTTTTGTATCTTGAAAAAGGCAAGACTCTCTGTATCCCTTTATCTTGTAGATCGTTCAAATCTGAGTTTACACGCGCCGACCTTCCCGAAAAAAGAAATTCTTTTTGATAGTCATTTAAATTTAGGGAAACAAAAAGATCTTTACCGGGTTCTAAAAGCAAAGAATATTTTTGTTCGATATTCTTGATTGCAAACAATGTCTGGGTAGGATACAGCAAAGGTATTTTTACCGAAAAGTATCCATCAGACTCGATTTCAATCGGATAAGAATTAACGTCATTTGTCAAAACGTTATCTACAACGATTTCGGCTGATAAATTTAATTTCTCATGACGAATATAGCCGTGAAGCCATGCCGAGTCTTTGGTAAAAACAGTTTTTGTAAAATTCTCGTCATCGGGAATAATAAAATGCTCTACGTATGTCCGTTTTCTACAATAAATTTTTTCGGAACTATTATCAATACCGGCTTTAAGGGTGGAATCTTTTAATGTCCGAATTTCAATTCGACTGCTTTTCCCGTTTTGCCGGAAATCGATCCGATATTTTCGTCCTTTTCGGGATAATTGGTAATCTGTCGGACGACTATCGGGACAAATTAATTTATCGGGATAAATCGAAAATGCCCATTCATTGCTTCCATCCGTGCGAAACCAATCTCCATATATTTTATAATCGGATGTTTTCTTCGGGAATGGCTGATAGGTAGTCTCGTAATTTCCGGAGACTACTTTAAGTAAATTTGGTTCCACGGGTGTAATGATAAGGGTACGGTATTCGTCTCCCGAATGGATTAGGGCTTTGTGTTTACCCGATAGAGTTCCCATCCAACAGATACTCCACGTTTGACCTTGGAAAGTTAATTGATCTTTTTTCAGCGAAAGTGGTTCGTGGATTGATATTCCATCAAACCATTTTCCGCGAATAATATTCCGGTATTTGGAGACCGGGATTCGTTGCATGTTTGGATCGGAAGGAAATCTGTTCGCGTGTACTTCACGAGAATTTCCATTGTGTGTAATAACAGCGCTTTCGGAAGATTTTAGACTAAAGCATACATCGTGTTCAACGTGTTCGGTATCTACCGAATAAATCGTCGTAAGGTCGTCGTCTTGCGTAATAGAAGTTACTTTGAATACGTTGTCAGACTCCCATTCGATATAATCGCTGCCAACGTAAATTCCTTCTGTATCTCCGAGTGTCTTTTTATCGAATTTCCAAAAACCGATAAGGCTGGAAGGAACGATGGATGCTATTTTGTCATCTGCGGTAATGGTTTTAATCGAAAAGCATAAAAATATAATAACCAAAGCCACCGGGAACAGATAATTTCGCTTCATGGGTTTAGATTAAATAGAAAGATTGAATATTCGTTTTATTAAAAAAACGATCCGTAGTAAAAAAGTCGTTTTACGCTACGCACAATCATTTATCAACTTTCTTGATATCACGTATCATCAATTGTAAGCTCGTATTGTTGTTGAATGTGTTTTCTTCCAACGTATAACAGATATCGAGCGGATTAAGTGCTTTTAGGTGATCATTGAATTCGTACATGCGAAAAGCGATACCATTCATCACATTCTCGGAACTGGCATCAACCAACTCCAATTTCAAATGCTCCTGCTCTTTCCCGACCAATCGACTGCTACCAAAGTCATAGACGTTTTTAGACTCGAAGATCGGTTTCATATTGCCGGGTCCGAACGGGGCAAACTGCTTCAGAACTCTGAAAAATTTGGGTGTTATATCCTTAAACTCAAGCACAGCGTCAATCTCAATCTGAGGGTATGTCTGTTCTTCCTGAATGTTGGAAGCCACGTATTCTTCGAATCGACGCGAGAATTCGTTCACATTCTCAACTTTCATCGTCAATCCCGCGGCATACATGTGTCCGCCGAAGTTTTCCAGTAGATCCTTGCATGATTCTACGGCTTTGTACAGGTCAAATCCGGAGACGGAGCGGGCTGAACCCGATGCAAATCCATTGGATTCGGTCAGTACGATTGTCGGCTTATAATATTCTTCGGATAGCCGAGAAGCGACAATCCCGATAACGCCTTTGTGCCAATCCGGTTTGAATACGACGATTGATCTACGACCGGCATAGCTTTCATCGTTTTGAATGAGTGTAAGGGCTTCGTCGGTAATATTTTTATCCAGATCTTTTCGATCGTTGTTGTAAATATTGATGGTGCTACTCCTTTCATGAGCAAAACTATAATCACGGGAAACAAGTAGTTCAACGGCTTCAGACGCTAACTTCATCCGTCCGGATGCATTGATACGCGGTCCTATTTTGAATACAATATCACTAACGGAGATTTCCTTGTCTTTTAGTCCGGAAACTTCGATGATTGCCTTAACGCCGGTACTCGGATTCGTATTTATCTGTTTTAACCCGAATGCGGTAAGAATTCGATTTTCGCCGGTAATGGGTACAATGTCCGATGCGACACTCAGGGCGACCAGATCAAGCAGTGAAGTAAGGTGTTCAAATTGAATGTTGTTGACGGTCGCGAATGCCTGCATCAATTTAAATCCGACCCCACAGCCGGATAGATGTTTGTACGGGTAATTGCAGTCTTCTCTTTTGGGATCAAGTACGGCTGTCGCGGGTGGTAGCACCGTGTCCGGATTATGGTGATCACAGATAATAAAATCAATACCCAGAGATGCCGCGTATTTGACCTTTTCTACCGCTTTAATCCCGCAGTCCAACGCGACGATCAACTTGATGTTGTTTTCGCTCGCGAAATTTATTCCTTTGGTAGAGATACCGTATCCTTCATTGTACCTGTCGGGAATGTAATAATCCAGGTTGGAATAAAATTGAATAAGAAATCGATAAACCAGGGATACGGAAGTGGTACCGTCCACGTCGTAATCTCCATAAACCAAAATCTTTTCGTTTTGCCTCATCGCTCTTGTCAACCTTTCTACTGCTTTATCCATGTCTTTCATTAGAAAGGGATCATGCAGATCTCCTAAATCCGGTCGGAAAAAAGTACGCGCTTCGTCATAGGTATTGATACCGCGCTGTACAAGAAGTTTTGCTAATATAGGGCTGATACTTAACTCATTGGATAGTTGATTTTTGATTTCATTTAGTTCATCGGAAAGTTCCGAATAAATCCATTTATTTATCATTGTATTTCGTATTAATCACTTTCGGTTCGCGATACCGTTGTATTCGCGAAAGACACCATCATCATCACCATCATCGATTCGCTCAATCTCAACTCATATCAACATAACAATTAAGCGTGAGAATCGTTCTCGAATACTACCGAAAAAAACCAATAAATCATCCATTGCCGTACACATCCGGTACTATGAGATCAGTTCCAAATTTTTCATTCAATTGTTGCACAAAATAGCCTGAAAGCAGTGGCGACGATACTTCAAAATTTTGATGAACAAAGAAATACAGATTTTCCAATCCCTGTGCCTTCCACACGGCTATTCGCTCCGCCCAGTCATTCATTCGCCTACGATCGATCTCGTCAACGTTGCATCCGGTAAAACGGATAAAGGCGGCAGGTGTCGTCAGTCGCTGATGTACCATATCCCGCCTTCCGGCCACATCGGTTACTAAATTTGTAGTTTGGTTTTCTTCGAGCAATTTACAAAAATCATTCCAAGCTCCCGCATCGCTAAACCACTTCTCGTTACGTACTTCGACTCCCAACGGAATGACTTTGGGAAAATAGGTTACAAAATCGATAAGTTTACCAAATTCATTGGGAGAAAACTGCTCGTTCAACTGTAGAAACACCATGCCTAATTTTTCTTCAAAATAGGCGACGGCATCGCAATAAACGTCGATTAAATCTTTCACGTTGAGTAGTCGGCGATAATGACTGATTGAATTGGTAATTTTGGGGAAAAATTTGAAACCGTCCGGCGTCTTATCTCGCCATTTTACGACCTGCTCTCGGGAAGGCATGTTGTAAAAAGTAGCGTTCAGCTCAATAGAATTGAACTGCGTTGAATAGTATGAAAGCTCATCCTTTGTCCCGCGGGGATAAAATCCTTTCAGATCGGTTCTATTCCATTTGGCGCAACCTACCGACACCTTAAAATTTTCTTTGTTTGAACGAAAAAGCACTTCTGCCGTAGTCGGGCTATCGATGGGCAAAGTGAAATCGACCAATTCCGGTTTGTCAACTTTTCCGTATTTCATACTTGAATCTTTGGTTTTTTATTGCCGTATGGCGTGCTCAAATCATTTTTTTTGGCACATGTCGGGCATGATGTATCGACGGACTCGCTTTAGACAAACAAAGGTAGGGAATTTTATCAAACCTGATGTCCTTTTAGGCATTTTTTACCAATGGAACTTAGGATTGTTTAATTACAAGAATATTTACGTCATATTCATCGAAGTCCAACACTGTTTTCTCTTTCAATTCGGGTACTAAATGGATTGAATTTGCTAAGGTTTGCGTCGCGATATACTCCGAATAAGCTCTTACAGCTTCATTGATTCGTGGATTTTCTTCTATCCGGATTTCGATTTTATCGGTAATCTCGTATCCGTTTGATTTACGGATATTTTGGATGCGGTTAACCAATTCGCGCGCGATTCCTTCTTTCAGCAATTCTTCCGTTACCGTTATGTCCAACGCCACGGTCAGTCTGCCCTCATTGGCTACGAGCCACCCCGGCATATCTTCCGTGAAAATTTCCACATCTTCTGTTGTGAGCAACACATCGCCGGAAGGCAGGTTGATCGTATATTCGCCTTTTAGTTCGATTTCGGCAATTTGCTGTTTGGTCATACTCGGCATAGCTGTCGCGATTTCTTTCATCTGCTTGCCGTATTTTTTACCCAATGTTTTGAAATTGGGTTTGATTTTTTTGACCAAATTATCCAATTCGGCATCGGGCGGAATCACTTCCAATTCTTTTACGTTGACTTCCGCTTTTATCAAATCGGCTATGTAGTTGATTTGTCGCATCGTCTTCTCATCCGGTGCGGGAACTACGGCTCTCGATAACGGCTGGCGTACTTTCTTTTCCGCTTTGCGACGCAGGGCAAGTATCATGGAAGATGTCTGTTGGGCTAATTGCATACATTCTTCCAAATTTTCATCGATGAACGATTCGTCAAAGGAAGGAAAATCGGCTAAATGAACCGATACTTCGCCTGTTAAATCCCGATAGAGCAGGTCGGCATAGAACGGTGCGATAGGTGCCATCAATCTCGACACGGTTTCCAGACAGGCGTACAGCGTTTGGTAAGCTGATAGTTTATCACGGTCGTATTCCCCGCCCCAGAAGCGTTTCCGATTAAGGCGAACATACCAGTTGCTCAGGTTTTCGCCCACAAAATCAGAAATAGCGCGTCCGGCTTTTGTCGGCTCGTAGTCTTCGTAGTATGATTTTACATCTCTTACCAGCGTATTGAGCAAGGATATAATCCAGCGGTCTATTTCGGGTCGTTCACTTACGGGAATTTGTACTTCGGAAGTATCGAAATTATCCACATTGGCATACAGCGCGAAGAAAGAGTAGGTGTTGTAAAGCGTGCCGAAAAATTTGCGGCGGACTTCTTCCACCCCTTCCACGTCGAATTTCAGGTTGTCCCACGGCGAAGCGTTGGTCATCATGTACCAGCGAAGTGGATCGGAGCCGTATTTTTCGATGGTAGAAAATGGATCGACCGCGTTTCCTAATCGTTTGGACATTTTCGCACCGGTCTTATCAAGTACCAATCCGTTGGAAATAACGTTTTTAAAGGCTACGGAGTTTTTAACCATTGCGCTGATGGCGTGTAGCGTAAAAAACCAGCCACGCGTTTGGTCAACACCTTCGGAAATAAAATCGGCGGGATAAAAATCCTGATTTTCAACCATCGCTTTGTTTTCAAACGGATAATGCAATTGTGCGAAAGGCATCGCGCCACTGTCGAACCACACGTCAATCAAATCCAATTCGCGTTTCATGACTTTTCCCGAGGGGGAAACCAAAAGAATATTGTCCACGAAAGGACGATGCAGGTCTATGTTTGCCGGATCGTAGTTTTCGGCAGAGAAATCGCCAACTTTGAAATTTTCATAGGGATTTTCCGTCATAAATCCGGCTTGAATCGATTTTTCGATTTCGGTCATCAGTTCTTCTACCGAACCAATGCAGATTTCTTCCGTTCCGTCTTCCGTCCGCCAGATGGGGAGTGGCGTACCCCAGTAGCGACTTCGGCTCAGGTTCCAGTCTTGCAGGTTTTCGAGCCATTTTCCGAAACGTCCGGTTCCGGTAGAAGCGGGTTTCCAGTTGATGGTGTTGTTCAGTGCGATCATCTCCTCGCGACGGGCGGTCGTTTTCACAAACCAGCTATCCAGCGGATAGTAGAGTACCGGTTTGTCGGTACGCCAGCAGTGCGGGTAGCTGTGGACGTGCTTCTCTATTTTGAACGCTTTGCCTTGTTGCTTCAGCATGACGGACAAATCGACATCCAACGTAGCGTCGCTTTCGGTCAGCGTTTCGTCGTAATCATTCTTTACAAAACGTCCGGCGTACTCGCGGTAAAGCGCAACGTTGACGCTTTTAGCGACAAAATCAGCGTCCAAGTCTTCTATTTTATAAAATTTTCCGGTCAGGTCAACCATGGGCCGCCTGTTGCCGTCTTTATCGATCAAAATCAGGGGCGGAATACCGTTTTGTTTGGCGACCCGATCATCATCGGCGCCAAACGTAGGCGCGATGTGTACGATTCCCGTACCGTCTTCGGTGGTTACAAAATCGCCGACTACCACACGAAACGCGCCTTGACCCGGATTTACCCACGGGATTAGCTGCTCGTATTCCATCCCGGCAAGTTCCGAGCCTTTGTATTTTGCTAAAATTTCATATTCATTTTTGCCCATTACAGCCGGCAAAAGTGCTTCAGCAAGAATGTACTTGGCTGTCTCTTTGGAATAGGGATTTTGCGCCTTTACCAGCGCATAATCTATGTTGGCACCTACCGCCAAGGCGGTGTTGCTCGGCAAAGTCCACGGGGTGGTTGTCCAAGCGAGAAAGAAAACGTTTTCAATGTCAAATGGGGCGTTCTTTTGGTTTGGCTTTATGGCGAATTGTACCATAGCGGTAGTGTCTTTCACATCGCGGTAGCATCCGGGCTGGTTCAGTTCGTGTGTGGAGAGACCGGTTCCCGCCGCGGGCGAGTAGGGCTGAATGGTGTAGCCTTTGTACAGCAAGTCCTTGTTGTAGAGTTGTTTCAGCAACCACCAGAGTGTTTCGATGTAGCGGTTGTCATACGTGATGTATGGGTCGTTCATATCCACCCAGTAGCCCATTTTTTCGGTCAGATCTTCCCACTCTTTGGTGTATTTCATCACTTCGGTGCGGCAGGCTCGGTTGTACTCTTCTACCGAAATGGTTTTGCCGATGTCTTCCTTGGTAATGCCCAGCGATTTTTCCACACTCAACTCCACAGGCAATCCGTGCGTATCCCATCCCGCTTTGCGCTCTACCCGAAATCCCTGCATGGTCTTGAAACGACAAAAAACATCCTTAATCGTCCGAGCCATCACGTGGTGGATGCCCGGCATACCGTTAGCCGACGGCGGTCCTTCGTAAAACACAAATGCGGGCTTCCCGTAGCGCGTCTCAATGCTTTTGTGAAACAGGTTGTTCGCGTTCCAATACGCGAGTATGGTTTTATTGACTTCGGAAAGGTTTAAGCCGGAATATTCGTTGAAATTCTTTTTCATGGAAACGAGTTAATCTAAAATTACGGGATATTCAGTCCGATTTTCAACACAGAAAAAATCAACCAATTAGCCCTGAATAAAATAAGGGTGCAAAATTACGAATATTTTGTGGAAATACGAAAAAGGAAGAAATGTAAAAAGACAAAAGCCCATATAAAATTATTAACAAAAAATTAAGATTCATTATGTTTTTTTGCTTTTGATTACACTTTTTTACATAAGTTTGTTGGGTTGTATGACAATAATTGGGGATACAGCGGTAAAACACCGCGTAAATAACGTATGAGAACACGTTTTCTTTACGCCGACAGGCTCGCCATCTGTCGGTGTAAACCCCAAAAAAGCCTTCTCGCGAGGCATAGCGGAAAAAGGTGGGACAACTTTTTTCAAACCAATTTCGAGAAACCGATTATTCACCAAACCCGACAAGAAGGCGACTGCAAAAATACAACTCTTTTTAGAGTTCCGACACCTGTTTTAAGTTAAAACCGGCGTCGGCGTGTCCGAAAAGCACAGATTTAACTTTTAGGTCGCGTGAAAAAAAGAGCGGTAACCCCGAAAAGCTTTACGAGTAGGGGAAAAGAAAAAACGAGAATTATAGGTTGTATCTATTTGTTAGAATTGCTCGTACAATGTATAAAACCGTTTAAAACACAGAAAGAGATAAAAAAAATATTATTAGTCATTGCATGCTTGATTATCACACTGCAAGTCTCAGCAAGAGATGTAATAAACTTAAGTGAGACAACCAGTTCCATTGGCAAACAAAGGATAATGACAACACCTGTTGTCAAAATTAACTCCATATCAAAAAACCGCGCATCAAAAATCAGAATAGAGAACCAACCCCAACAGGAACAATATACACCCGCTTTCATCAAGACTGCCAGACTATTGGCTGAAGTTATTCCCGAAGATTTTCCTCTTACTGTACAAATAATGTATGCGACAGCAAGTGATCTTCCTCTATATACTACAGATGACGACATATTGGCTGTTACTACAACTAATTTTGTGTTAAACAATTACGGTTATCGAAATCCCGGCACTTCTAATCCCGACAGAGATAGAAGCGGAATGAATAAACTAATACATCAAGCATTAGCCAACAGAGAGTATTTGGCAGATACAGACCCATCAACACCCGACATGATAATAAAGTTAAATCCTGATATCGACTTTTATACCGATACATTAAACACAAATATTTCTGAGTACCAATTCGATTTGACAACTGTAATCTTACGCGAAATGGTTGTCGGTTGTGGATTTGTCAGTTCAATAAGAAGGGATGGATCAAATTTAAGCTACACGAATGCTGTTGCAACCGGGTATGAATACCCATATTTATTTGACACTTACCTCGTCAACAATCAAGGTGTACATTTCTCGAATGTGCTTAATAACACAAGTAGTATTCTATCTTTTTTGTATTTGAATGATGTGTATTTTAACGCGTACGGGGAAAATATTGCGTCAATGCTAAATGATCTATCATATTCTGACAATATAACTGATTTTACCACAGCATCACTGAACAAAATATTTGATTTGGATAATCAAGAGTTGATGAAATTTAGTCTTTACTCCGGAGATATAATTCGTACGATAACTCCATTAACCAAAAGGATTCTGCAAGAGATGGGGTGGCGTAATGATATTAACACGTCATTGCATTATCAAAGTTGTGATATTGTGAGTACAGACGGAAGTTCTATAACAAATTTATTTCCCAACGTAAACTACACTTTTAGACCAAACACGCCTCCATATTTAGATTGGGGAAGCATACAATTTTTCGGGTTACAACTCGTTAAACTAGATGGAGAGTATTACACGTTAGCACAAGATAATTTTTCTGCAGGTATTTTGCCGGTTAATTACGCTTCGTTGCCGGATTATCAATGGCAGAGAGACCCTGAAACCGGATTTATAATCGGATATATCTTTTTCAAATCATACAATCCCTACTATAGCTCGTGGGTAGGTACATCTGACTATTATTTTACCGGGTATAAAAAAGTGTTGTTGCCTAATGCGCCATCTTCTCCTATTATTGGTGTTACTAAAACAAACACAACAAGTATGACAACAGACGCTTTGGTCAGCTACTCATCGCAAGGTGCTACCAGTTATAAAATAAACTACACGACATCGGGCGGCCCAACTCAATATGTCATAGAAAAAGCAAACAAAGAAGACTTGACTTGTCTGTTAAACTCTCTGCCTACTAACCGTAAAACCACTATTTATGTTACGGCACAAAATTCAAGCGGTAGTTCTAACAGTTCTACTGTTACCGTTGGAGCCCTCCCCTACTCGGACATGACAATGGTAATAACCAGAGTAAGTAGCACATTAAAATATAGATTTAAATCCGGAACACAGTATGTTACTGATTTAACAATCAATTCTGCCGGAATCTATGATACAAATGGCAATTTCAAAATGAACGTATCCGCGGGAATCAACGAAACTTTCAGTATCGCGTCATTGACATCCGGTATTTACATCCTTAAAGTGGATGTAGCAGACTCAACCGTATTCTCAAAATTATTTTACAAATAATACTAATCAAATATAGTTTACAAACTATAGAGAAATAATAAATCGATAGTACAATAAAATACATTCCGCAGTAAACACATAATTTGATTTATTAATTTTGTTAAAACTACCTACAGATGAAAAAACATCATTTAATTTTAGCGTTATCGATACTCGTTGTATCATTATTGAACTTCTCGTGTAGTAAAGAAGAAGAAGAAACTCATCGACAAAAAGTAACTTTCTCTTTTGAAAATAAGTCGCTATCCAAAGTTTCGGAGTTAACCAAAGTAGTTTCAGCAGAAAAAACAGACGCAAGGTATGTAGTAATTACAATTGAAAACGGAAAAGGAGAAAGGATATACGATACTAAAAAGATTGAATTGTATCAGTTTAACGGAAGTTATATAAGTGAACCTGTTTCATTAGACGTATCGGATAAGGAATATAAACTAATACAATTTTTGGTGTTGGACGTTAACAATAACGTAATCTATTGCACTCCGACAGAAAACTCCAATGTAGCCTATTTGGTAACTAATCCTTTACCCATTTCGTTTCCCGTGAATAAAAATGAGATTACTAAAATCACCGTTGAAGTAATCCCGTCAGGTTCAGTGTATCCATCTGACTATGGATACAGTACTTTTGATTTTAATGTTACAGAAACCATTACCCTAAAAATCGGCATACTGATAACGGATACTGTTACAAACAGCAGGAAGCTAACCAATTCAAAAATATTCGTTACTTGTAATGACACCGCGGTCCAATACATCGACAGTCTCAAAGCCGCTGTATCTACTTTGATCTTAAAAGATGGGTACCCGGACTATACCATTACTGCCAATAAGTCCGGATACGAAACCCGGCAGATAAAATTAACAAATGCCGAAATAAAAGTTTATACCGAGACCCCGTTAACGTTGTACCTGCCGAAAAGAAAAAGCACGTACTCTGATATGGTAATGGTAATATCCAGAACGGGAGCCACCTTAAAATACCAATTTAAACTGGATACTCAATACGTTACGGATTTAACAATCAATTCTGCCGGAATTTTTGACGCAAATGGAAATTTCAAAATGAACGTATCGGCGGGAATCAACGAAACATTCAGTATTTCATCATTGACATCCGGTATCTACATACTTAAAGTGGACGTGGCAGACTCGTTGCTGTTCTCAAAATTATTTTACAAATAATACCAATCAAACATCGTTCACCAGATGAGTAATTTTCGATAAATGATATTTGAAAGCCTGTTTTTCTATGAAAGAACTATTCTTGCAAATATCCAAATTCATCAAACCAAAATCCGTATCCTTTTGGCGATGATGACAGCGACTATGGACTGTATTGGCAATACAATGCCTTTCGTTGTCGCCCCCGGTATTTCTATTACCATTGGGTAATGGTTGATAATGAACAATCTATGACATCATCAATTAGTTATAACCCGTAAGATTTCTTTATTTGCCGATTGCGAAGTTTTTATTTTGCAATCGGCAAATAGTTGATGGTAATAAAGGTCAATTTTCTCGTTTATTAGAGACACAATCATTCTCAATTTATGGAGTTTAACTGGTTGATTTTCTTTGTGTTAATAAGTTTGATTTCTTGTACAAAAGAGATAGAAATTGATGTACGTGGATTCGGACGAAAGATAGTAGTCAACTCGCTATTTACACCAAGCCGTCCTTTCGCGTTTTACTTTTCCTTTCCGAAGCAGAGATTTATTCTGAAAAAAACGGTTATCGTCTGCCCGATTATCATCGTTTGGATTTGGCGTTAAACCATACCAAGCAATTGAAGAAAGGTAAGCGAAATTGGTCGATAAACATCTTCAATGCCTATAACCGTCAAAACGCGTACTATGTTTATTATAAAACAAATAAAGACGGCGAAACCCGGCTGTATCAGCGTAGTCTTTTCCCCTTTGTATTAAACGTTGGATATAGTTATACCTGGTAATAGTACGGTTTGTCCGCCGGACAGGACTTTACTTTTTCAAGGTAAATTACCAATAAATGCTTACGATAGCGATGAGTTCTACATCAGAACGAATACAAAGGCACACCTGACACGCCATTTTGTGTCAGGTTAAATCGTTGTGCATTATAAGCGCAATTTGTAGGGGCTGAGTAGTTACGACAAAAATCATTCAGTTTCAATAACTGTTGTATATGGTCCTTTAAGAAACGTCAAAACAAACACATTAGGAAACGTTATTTGGACAAAATCCATAGCCAAAAGCCCATTTGTACTCAACAATACGTTTGAATCAACCGGAGTATTTAAGCCTATAGAGAAAGAAACGCAAACTATTTATGTTAAGGACAGATTTATTGAAACGAAATTATCATTAGAATAATACAATAAAGTTATGAAAAGAATAATTTATATATTTGCAATTGCAACAATCTTTTTGTCTTGTCAAGAAAATGACATACCCAAACAAAGTAACGATAATGTTCGAAAGACAAGGAATACTGTTAAACAGAACATTTTGTTTAGTGGGAAAACAAACTATTCTCGGATATTTCGCACAGATGCTCCAATGGTTGGTTACACATCTTTATCTGAAGACCCATTAGCGCGGAACATATTAGGTACAATAAACGATTTGGCTACTTTCGAGAGAGAAATAGAGACGAATAATACGGGGTTAAATAGGATTAAAAGTATTTCAGACTCTGACATTGAAATTAAAATAAACGGTGTCAGTATTGATAAAATTAATGTTATCGGCACCAGAACAGGGATGATGAAAATAAAAAATGTTCAAGATGAACTGTTTGGTAAAAATGTAACATTCACTTTTTCCAGAAAAGCATCTGCTTCGGGAAGTGGAATATTGCCAAAAGATGAAAGTGTAACCATGTATGTGCCGGAGATAGTGGAAATTAAATCTCCTTTGATACAAGATGTAACGCAGCTACTCCCAAACTGCTACTACAAAGATTTTATCTTACAGTGGAACGCCGACCCTAATAATGAAAATGGCTTAGTAGTTGTAGTTGAGTGGAATGGAGTATCCGTTACAGGTGAGAAAATTAACGAATACGTACGAAATATTGATGTTTTGACAAATGATAACGGAAATGCCATTTTAAATAACAAACTGTTTGACAATATACCACAAGGAGGGGTTGCGAATATTATGCTGATAAGAGGGAATATAGAGATTTTGGAGACAATTGATTTTGACACCCTTTCTGAAGAAGTGAAAGAAACTTTCCGAATTGTTGCCGCTTCTTCGGCATCGCTCCCGATGGTCATGGTAAAGCAAATATAATTAACAATCATAAGCTGAACAGCTTTTACAGTTGGTGTAAATTTGACCCGATAAATTAGATTGAATTGAATTATAAAAAATTCGCCTTGTTAATATACTGTGTTTTGGGAGACAAGATTATTTGTCTCCCAAAATAAAACAAACACGCATGCTCAATCTATTCAAAATAACGTTACTCATTCTGAGTATTTCTTATTTTAGTGCAACTTATTCGCAAGAAATATTTAATGGTATTGATATAGGAGTTGGAGCTATTTCTTATCGCGATTCACAGATAATTCCCTTTGGATTACCAGGGACAAATTACAGTCTCCGCTATCAAAGAGAACAAAATATCCGAAATCACACTTTTATTGTAGAAACAAATCTACATTTTGCCACACTCAAAAGGACAGACGCAAGTCCAGGCGCGTTAAATAAAGCATATCAGCATTTTAAATTAGATGTCAGAACCTACTGTACTTGGGCATTACTACCATCGAGAACCACTTAGCAATGTGATGTTGGCGCAGGTATTTCCTCCAACGGTCTTGATACTATCTATAATTGGACTCAAGATGAGATTAAAGTTAGTGGATATCCTTCCGGAGTATGGAATGTAGCACCCGAAACAATGATCCGTATCGAAAAGTCCACGAGTTTGTTCCAATATGAACTCCAAGTCAAAGCCCCGTTAGCGATAGTCGGATTTTTCCCTGATTATCAATATTTTCCTTTCCACGGAAAATACATTGAATACTTTGCCGTACCCAACACAGTCGCGTTTTTCACTTCCTTTTTTAATCCAAGTGTAAAAGTGTCTGTCGATTATCCTTTGAAAACCGATAATAGCATTAAATTGAAATTAAGTTATGTCGGGGAGTATCTCCGTTCCATTATCCACCAAAGTGCCATAGATAAAAGACAACATGTCCTTTCTTTGGGTATAACCGTAAGTAAATGAAGACAAGACTATCCATATTTTCAACTATCGCGATTCTATTATTTGCATGCTCCGAAAACAACATAACGGAAAATACCCATAAAAATGTATTTGATGCATTTTGGCAGATTTTGGACGAACGGTATGTCTATTTTGAAGAAAAAGGCGTAGATTGGGATTCTGTTCGAACGGTTTATAGAACTAAAGTGCATTCTGTAAACAGTGACGAAGAGTTAGAAACGATAATAGAAGATGTATTGACGTTGTTTCAAGATCCTCATCTGTACGTAGCTGTTAACGAAACGAAAGTTATTGAACATCGCATTACTCATCATTATCGAGGACAAAATTATGCTTCACCGGCGGATAAATATGATTTTGATACTATCAGAACACATCTGTTTTTGGAGAAAAAAATATTTTTTACAGTGCAACATAGAATGAAGAATTATGCGTATATCGACTTCATATATCTCTATGACAACAACCTACAACTAATAATAGATGCATTAAAAGAAACGAATTATAAGAACGGATTAATTGTAGATTTAAGAAATGGTTCGAGCGGACATCTGAAAGACGTAACGGATATTTCCTCTCTATTCTATTCCGGCAAGAAAAACCTATTTTATAGTGAATCCAAGACCGGAAAAGGACGTAATGATTTTGGCAAGAAAATTCCCTATGCATACAAAGGTAAAGACTTAGTACCGGAGTCGGTTCCGGTAGTGGTTTTAATAGATAGCGTGGCTTATAGTGCGGCAAATATATTGTCATTCATATTAGATGATTTTCCCAATACGGTTACTATAGGAACGCATACCCACGGCGGAGGAAGTCCCATCAATTCAGTACCATTGCCTAACGGCTGGATGCTGACCTATCCATATCAAAGGTTCTACAGCATATCCGGACAGAGTATGGAAGCGGGATTAGAGCCGGATATTCAACTGGTTTTTAAAGTGGATGAGTCAGGTAGTAAAGATGCGCACATAGCCAGAGCATTAACTGTATTGGACAGTATAAACGGCTTCCCGAAAGAGGATTACGAGAATAGGTACGAGTAGTTGTGAGAATCAACTTCGATATAACCTGACAGTAAATGCGTACCAGACATTTACCGATGCAGTATCAAAATAAATACAAAAGCGCGAAACTGCTAAAAAAATAATCGAAAATAAGCTATAAATTGTCGAAGAGGGAGGGTCGAGCCTTGTTGATAAGTAAGAAAATGTGTATATTCGCGTCATTGACATCCGGTATTTACATCCTTAAAGTGGATGTAGCAGACTCAACCGTGTTCTCAAAATTATTTTACAAATAATACTAATCAAATATCGTTTATCGGGAAGTAATTTTCGGTAAACGATGTTTGAAAAGCTGTTTTTCACGAAAGAACTATTCTTGCACAGATAGTCGTAATCTTATCTCTCTCGTTTACAAACCAGAGAGAAATAGCAAATCGATAGTACAATAAAACACATTCCGCGGTAAACACATAATTTGATTTATTAATTTCTTTAAAACTACCAACAGATGAAACACCCATGTAAAAATAACTTTGACACACAAGGGATGATTAATGGCGTGTTCTCTGCCTGTTGCAGACAGGCATGTGTCCTTAATGTAAAAGAATAAATTTTAAACACATGAACAATACTTCGTTAAACTTTAGGCACATTTGGTGCCATATAAAATAAGTTCTTTGATATTTTGTATTTTTTAAGTATGTTTGGTCTTAGAGCAAACATTGCAATAAATCTGTCAAGCATTAATATATTGTGATTCATCACTTTAATATCCGCTATAGCGAATTCTTCTCTTTGCGATTTTGGTATGGAAAACCAATGTGTTACCTTGGCAACATTGACGGCAGTGAGCGACATGTTAAAGTGAAAATGCAGTTTGTTTTTACTC
>JBKEBE010000068.1:0-30104 GCA_047973025.1 Paludibacteraceae bacterium | reverse complement strand
TGGGGCTGTTTTATTATATCCCGTATTCATTCTATAATTGCTTCTTGGCGTGTTTAATGGCCATATATTGGATAATTAATCACTATTCAAGTAGTATTTAAAGATAGACATAAAAAAAGGGGCGTTCAAGCCCCGTATATTAAAGATAGATTCAAGTAAATGCACAATTCGTTTTGTGTGCCTTTTTCTTAACTCATTGTATTTATGTTAGTTGCGTTTTTCCTTTTGTACAATTCGTTTTTATGCCCATACGACAAAATTCCTTCTTCACGGTTTTTTGTGTAATTTTGTCTAATCATTGTTCGTGTTATGAAGATTTTTTTACAGTCTATCATCTCTCCACCACTTCTACTAAGGGTTCTTACGTACCTTGTTTTTTTTGGTGTGTCGGCGGGTTGCTACTCGGTGTATGATTTCCCTATTACCATGCCGGGAGCGGTCGGGAAGTACGCAGAATCAATACTTCCTTCCAGTTCGCTGATTGCTAATGTCATTACGTGTAGTTTGGTAATACTGAATTCTATGATTATCGCGCAGATAAACAATCGGTATGCGATAATACGCACGCGTACATTTATGCCAACTTTTATCTACCTGCTTCTGTCCGCGAGTTGGCTGCCTGCTTACGGGAATTACATCGCAGTCTTGGCGGCTTCCTTCGTGCTACTTGCCGTATATATTATGCCGGGAATGTATAAGGAGAAAGGGAGTGTCGAACAAGCATTTCTAGTCTTCATTTTTTTGGGGGTAGCTTCTTTTTTAGTAAATGAATTTGTTGTTTTGGTTTTAATCTTCTGGATTGGATTCTTTCTTCTGCATTCATTTTCAACCAGAGTTTTTTTTGCATCAATTCTTGGATTTTCGGTTCCTTGGATTTTTTGGATCGCGATTTCCTGTTTTTTCTTTGATGGGATTGAGTTCATATTTGATTATCAGCAAATTGAGATGGATTTGACTGTATTCGACTCCAAGAATACTTCGGCTTTTTTGTACGCGGGAGCCATGCTCGCCATATTGATCATTGCATTTGTGCAAATCTCCACGAATTACAGACAAATCAGTATTGAATCGAGACGTATATTCCTTTTTTTCAGGGTGTTGATCATCACTTTGTTGTTACTCATGTCGTTTCATTTCATCGGGTTTTCCTCTTACATGCCTCTATTGGCAATTTTTTATGCTTTGGTAACCGCTTATGTCTTTACCTTGTTGAAAAATATGTTCAACTCAGTTGTCTTTACGGTACTTTGCGTGCTTAATCTCGTCTTCGCGTCATACCTGCTAATTATCCAATCGATATGATAGAATTTGCCGAATGGGGGTACTATGGGTTGTTTGTCGCCTCGTTTCTTGCCGCTACGGTAGTCCCGTTTAGTTCAGAGGTTATCTTTTCAGCCATGGTTTTAGGAGGAAAATTGGATCCTTGGTACTGCGTGTTTGTCGCAACTGCCGGAAATTGGTTAGGAGGAATGACCAGCTACTATGTCGGCAGGTTAGGGAAAATAGAATGGATTGAGAAATACCTACGTATAAAAAAAGAGAAGGTGGACCAATTTATTCTAAAATTTCACAAATACGGCGATTGGTTTGTGTTTTTTTCTTTCGTCCCGTTTATTGGCGATATTATTGCCGTTTCGGCAGGTTTTTTAAGGGGGAGATGGTCAGTTGTGGCAATAGCTATGTTGCTCGGAAAGTTTTTCAGATATGTGGGGTGGATGTATATCAACGGATTATTCTTGCAATAAAGAATCAGATTGTTTCAAGTGTCAATTGCTTTCTCTCTCGGTTGTTTCGCCCACTAAACATGTCCGGAAAAAAAGACAAAACTCATCTCAAAAAATTCTCAAAAATTATAAAAATAAATTTTTATACTACTTGAGATTTTAACGAAACAAGATTTTCTTCGTATCTTTGAACGTTTTTTTTGCAAAAAGTGAAAGAAGAACGAGATGTAAGTCTGATTTTACGAGATGAGTCAATAACTGAAAAATTTACAAAATACATAATTCCAATGAAGAATTTCAAAACATTAAATACAATTTTTGGCTGGCTCGCGTTTGTCGTAGCAGCTGTAACTTATTTGATGACTATTGAGCCGACTGCCAGTTTTTGGGATACCGGAGAGTTTATATCCGCGGCTTACAAGATGGACGTGGGACATCCTCCCGGAGCACCATTTTTTATGCTGACCGCTAAATTTTTCACACTTTTCGCATCAGATGTAACCAAGGTAGCCATGATGGTAAACGCGTTTTCCGCGTTGGCAAGTGCGTTCACTATTTTATTCCTTTTCTGGACCATTACCCACTTGGCAAAAAAAGTGGTCAGAAAAGAAAACGAAGAATTAACTTTAGCCAATAAAATCGGCATTCTGGGAGCCGGTTTAGTGGGAGCGTTGGTTTATACTTTTTCAGACACGTTTTGGTACTCGGCTGTGGAAGGCGAGGTTTACGCGTATTCGTCGTTATTTACTGCTGTTGTATTCTGGCTTATTCTGAAATGGGAAGAAAACGCAGACAACCCCGGTTCCGATCGCTGGCTTATACTCATTGCCTATTTGATGGGACTATCTATCGGCGTTCACTTACTCAATCTGTTGGCTATTCCGGCGATTGTGTTGGTATATTACTTTAAAAAATATACACCGACTACAAAAGGCGTTATTCTGGCAATGGTTGTATCGACCGTCATTTTGGCACTTGTGCAGTATGGATTAATTCCACAATTTGTAACGTGGGCAACGCGTTTTGAATTACTTTTTGTAAATACGTTCGGAATGTCCTACAACACCGGACTTTTCTTCTATTTATTCTTAGTGGTAGCTTTACTTGCGTGGGCAATTTACGAAACGTATTCAAACAAAAATTACACGAGGATGATCATCGCCTATATCTCCGCATTAACGCTTGTCGGTTTACCATTTCTGGGCGGTAGCATTGTGCTGGGAGTACTTATCGTTGCCGTCATGTTGGCATTTTTCTTTTATCGGAAGAAAAAAGTCAATGCGCGGTGGTTAAATACCAGTGTGCTAATGGTTACCGTAATGTTGATCGGGTATTCTACATACGCGCTTATCGTTATCCGCTCATCAGCGGAGCCGACCATGGATCAAAATTCGCCGGATAACATCTTCTCGCTTCAATATTACCTCAATCGGGAGCAATACGGAGACCGTCCGTTACTATATGGAGGGGTGTATAACGCGCCACCGAAACTGAAAGTTGAAGGAAATACCTGTACGTACGATGCTGATAAAAAGCCGATTTACGCCCCGAAACCCAAAAGAAACGCGTCGGAAAAAGATGAGTATGTCGTTGCCGGATACCGGTTCGATTATAAGAAAGATGAAAAATTCAATATGCTCTTCCCGAGGATGTATAGCAATCAACCGTCTCACGTAAGTGCTTACAAGACTTGGGGTAAGATAACGGGAAGACAGGTTAATTACGATTTTTGTGGCGAACAGAAGAGTGAGATTAAACCAACTTTTGGCGAAAATCTACGTTTTTTCTTTGATTATCAACTCAATTTTATGTACTGGCGTTATTTTATGTGGAACTTTAGCGGTCGTCAAAATGATATGCAAGGTTACGGTGAAATTGAGCATGGTAACTGGATTACCGGAATAAAATTTATTGACAATGCGCTGGTTGGTAATCAAGAAATGCTACCGACTTCACTCAAGGAAAATCGGGGGCGAAATGTCTATTTCATGTTGCCACTACTTCTGGGACTTCTCGGAATTTTCTTTCTCTTGAATAAAGGTAAACAAGGTAATCATACTTTCTGGGTAATCCTGTTGCTTTTTATCCTCACGGGCATAGCCATCGTCGTTTACCTCAACCAAACACCCTATCAGCCCCGCGAACGGGATTACGCATATGCCGGTTCTTTTTACGCGTTCAGTATTTGGGTCGGATTGGGAGTACTGGGAGTAGCAAAACTGTTGGAGAAATTTCTGTCCAAAAATATTGCCGCGACCATTGCCGCTGTAGCTTGTCTGGGAGTGCCTGCTTTGATGGGTGCGCAAAACTGGGATGATCATGACAGGAGCGGACGTACAACGGCGCGTGACTTCGGACAAAACTACTTGAATTCCACCGACAAAAACGCGATACTTTTTTCCAATGGAGATAATGATACATTCCCGCTTTGGTACAACCAGGAAGTGGAAGGTGTTCGTACCGACTTGCGTGTATGTAATTTGAGTTACCTGCCTACCGATTGGTACATTGACCAAATGAAACGTCAAGCTTACGAATCGGCTCCACTACCCATTTCGTGGGAGAAGAAAGACTACATTTTCGGAAGGAATGATGTCCTTTCGGTTCAGGATTTGACCAAAGGACAACCGTATAATATGGCGGACGCGTTTGAAATTATTAAAAGCGATGATCCCGATTTCAAAATAGAAGGAGACGGATTCTTCCCGTCAAGCAAACTTTTCTTGCCGGTAAACGCGGAGCAGGTAGTCGCTTCCGGAACAGTTTCTCCCGATAGGATAGGGGAGGTGTTGCCCGAAGTAACCTTTGATTTGCCCCGGAATGTATTTAAAGGCGAAGCGATGGTTTATGAAATGATTAAGGAAAACCAATGGAAACGACCAATGTACGTTTGTGTAACCGTTGGCGACGAGTTTTATCCGAAAAGCTTGAACAAGTACTTTGAACGCACCGGATTGGCTATGCAGATTTTACCGGTGGCACAACGAGACAGTACGCGAATGAATGTGAATACGGATAAAATGTACGAAAACATGATGACCAAATTTAAATTTGGCGGTATTGAAAATCCGAAAGTTTACATTGACGACAACATCATGCGTATGTGCAAGACCCATCGGATCGCATTTTCGTATCTTATCGAAGCTTTAATCGCTGAAGGAGATACCGTTCGCGCCAAAGAAGTGGTAAATTATGCCGAAAAAGTAATTCCATCGACTACGGTTCCGTATGATTTCAGCTCAAACATGACCGCCATGTACTGCTACCAATTGGGCATGAACGAAGCGGGAGATAAAATTTTAGATCAGGTCGCCAATAATAGTGTCGAGTTTCTCAATTGGTACGCGAGTTTGAAGCCTTCGCAACAAAATGTCGCCAACAATTCAATCGGACACGAAATGGCTGTATTGAATCAAGTGCTTCAAGTAGCCAATCAGGGAGGTTCTAAGGTTATTGTGGACAAATACATGAAACAGTTTGAGAACTTTGCCAATCGATTTAACATGCGATAAACGCCGAATTTGAGCGGAATTTGCCGGGTTATGACATGGACAAAACTACCGGGATTTTCCGCTCATTTTTTTTCACACCTACTATTCCTACCGATTTTTATGCTCCAGATGCCGAACATATTCAAAGGGTTATTGAAAGATACGATCTGGAGAATGAACCCTGCCGACAAAAAAATATACCTTACTTTTGACGATGGTCCCAATCCGAAGGTAACGCCCCAAGTATTGGATATTTTAGATAAATTTGACGTGAAAGCCACTTTCTTTTGTGTCGGAGAGAATGTGTCTAACTATCCTGAACTGTTTAACAAAATTAAAAACAGAGGACATCAAGTAGGCAATCACACGTTCAATCATCTGAAAGGCTTTGGCGTTAGTGTAAAAGATTATGTTGAAAATATACGGAAAGCGGACAAATTAATTGAGAGCTCACTTTTCAGACCGCCACACGGACAGATTACTCCCGCCCAGGTTAAGGCGTTAAAGGACGATTTCAAACTAATCATGTGGGATTTTATTACCTACGACTACGATTACAGCATATCATCCCCCCAAGCAGTTGTTGAAGAAGTGAAGAAACGAACCCGAAACGGCTCGATTGTTGTTTTTCACGATTCGTTGAAAGCCGAGAGAAATGTCTTGACGGCATTGCCGGAAGTACTTGAATACTGGCAAAGGGAAGGGTATGAAGTGTGTGCTTTGGCGTTTTGATTGAAAATAAGGTACGTATGCAATAGTTAGCGGTAAGCGTTACAATACTCGTTCCAAAATCAAATTTCCGATCTAAAACTTGTAAATTGATAACTTTTGAGTTAACTTTGTGAAATGAAAACTGAGGGAAAGATAATTTTCCACGAGTACTATTTTGTTGACTTTTATGTTGGTCAATCTGAAAAAGTGCAAGAGAAAATTGAGTATGTTTTTAAGATTATAAGGACAGTTCAAAATGTTCCGAAGAAATTTCTTGACCATGTGACAGGAACGGATGGACTTTTTGAAATACGAATAGAGTTTGAAAGTAACATCTATAGAATTTTCTGTTGCTTTGACAAGGTGAATTTAGTAGTGCTTTTTAATGCTTTTCAAAAGAAATCTCAAAAAACACCAAAGAAAGAAATTGATTTGGCATTAAAACTTAAAGAAGAATATTTTAACTCTAAAAAGAAAAAATAATGAACAAGAAAGATATTAAAAGCGCTAAAAACTTTGACGAGTTATTAGACATCAAATACGGAAAAATTGGAACTGAAAAGCGTGATGAGTTTGAAGAAAAAGCGCAATATTACGTGATAAGCGAAATGCTGAAAGAAGCTCGTAAAGAAGCGAATATGACACAAGAACAACTTGCCGAAAAAGTTGGAACAAAGAAAAGTTACATATCAAGGCTTGAAAACGGAAAATGTGATATTCAACTCTCAACTTTGTACAGAATTTTTGAATTTGGACTTGGGAAACGAGTAAACTTAATATTCGGATAAAAACGCTTACCGCTAACATCGTGTATGTGCAAGAGCGGGTTAAGTCTTAAATCGAAGTTACGTTTTTCTATTCCGCAAAACCATTTTTATTCGCTGAAAATGTGTAAATTAGCAAATAAAAAATGGTTTTGCTTACGTCAGTACAAAATTAAAAGTTTCGGCTTCTAAATCCGGTCCTGACACATACAAGCAGACCGTTGTAGCTCATATAAATCAACGATTCCGTTCCAAATCACATAAATTTGAGCCAAAAACACTATATTTGAGAGCTTAAAATAATATAATGATTCATAAACGAGACCAACTAATTATTGATTTTATCAAAAAAAACGCAGGAAGTTCTTCAAAAGATATTTTTGAAAACTCATCTGTGTCAGTTAGTTATGCAACTTTGAAACGGGATTTAACAAAGTTAATATCAGGTGATTACGTAGTTTCAGAGGGACAGGGAAAAGGAACAAAGTATTTTCTTTCGCCTTCTTTTGAACTTATTCAACCCATAAACATCGACAAATATTACGAAAAAGAAATCGATGAAAGACAAATAAAAGAAACGTTCAATTTTGAGTTGGTCAACGAAATTTTGAACAAAAATAGTGTATTCTCGGAAAGTGAATTGAACAAACTCAACCGGCTTCAAAAAGAATACGAAACCAACATCAAAGACCTAAATCCGTCCGATTACCAAAAAGAACTGGAAAGACTAGCCATTGACCTAAGTTGGAAATCTTCCCAAATAGAAGGCAACACTTATTCGCTATTGGAAACCGAGAGATTGTTAAAGGAAAAGCAAACAGCGTCCGGAAAAACCAAAGAAGAAGCCGTAATGCTTTTAAATCATAAAGATTCTCTTGACTTCATCATCGAAAACAAAGATTATTTAAACCCGTTAACCGTGTCAAAAATTGAGGATATACATAATATTCTTACGAAAGAACTTGGAGTTGAAAGGAATTTAAGAAAAAGACGTGTTGGCATTTCGGGGACAAATTATAAACCGCTTGACAACGAATTTCAGATTTCGGAGGCACTCAGAGCTGCTTGCGATGTAATTAACAAAAAAGAAGGCATTTTTGAAAAAGCACTACTTGCCCTTGTATTGATTTCATATATCCAGCCATTTATGGATGGAAATAAAAGAACTGCAAGAATTGTTAGCAATGCCATATTAATGAATTACGATTATTGTCCATTATCATTTAGAACGGTAGATTCAATAGATTACAAAAAAGCGATGTTGCTATTTTACGAACAGAACAATATTTCTAATTTCAAAGATATTTTTATTGAACAATTTGAATTTGCCGTTAGAACCTATTTTTAAAAACGAGCTGCAACATTGGCTATAAACAATTGGGGCGAAAGTGATAAAACCAAAGTATAAACATAAAACAAAGGACGGTGCTAAACTGAAAAGTTAGGGCGTAAAACCCCCAACTGTTCATAGCCGAGACCGACCGTAAACAAGAGCTACACTTACAATCATAAAAGATTCGACTCATCCCGTTTTAGACCGGTTGAAACTATCAAAATCATGAAAGAATCCATCTTACATTTTGTTTGGCAATTCAAACTGTTTTCAATGCGGGAGTTGAAAACTACCGACGGTCATGGCGTGGACGTAATTGATGTAGGGAGACCCAATATCGATTCCGGACCGGATTTTTTCAACGCGAAATTGAAAATTGATGGGACTATATGGGCAGGGAATATCGAAATACACAATCAGAGCTCCGATTGGAAAAAGCACAAACACCACGAAGATAAGGCTTATGACAATGTCATACTTCACGTAGTCAATAAGGCTGATAAAGAAATTCGCCGAACAAACGGAGCACTAATCCCACAAATGGAATTAACCGTGCCGGAATATATTGTTCGCAATTATGACGAACTGTTTTCGGTAAAAAAATGGATTCAGTGTGAAGAGAAAATAAATACGTTTCCACCGGTTTTAATGTCCGGTTGGAAAAATGCTTTGCTTGTAGAAAGGCTTGAACGAAAGTCAATCGAGATAAAAAACCGGTTGGAACAATCCAATAATCACTGGGAAGAAGCGTTTTACATTTCACTGGCGCGAAGTTTTGGATTCGGGACAAATAGCCTGCCGTTTGAACTGTTGGCTAAATCGCTCCCTTTGAACATTTTGGGTAAGCATAAAGACAATCTGTTCCAATTGGAAGCACTGCTGTATGGGCAAGCCGGATTATTGGAGTCAGTCGGTGAAAATGACCATCCGGCTGATTTGCAACGCGAATATCGTTTCTTACAAACAAAATATAAGCTAAATCCGCTTGATGGTTCACTTTGGAAATTGCTGCGACTACGACCCGATAATTTTCCCCACATTCGGATAGCACAATTTGCTTCGTTGATAAATCGCTCATCCAAATTATTTTCAAAGATAATTGAATGTGAAGATGTTAAAGATTTGAGAAAACTCTTTGAATGTGAAGTGTCGGACTATTGGCGAAATCATTATGTTTTCGGAAAAGAAAGCGCGCATTCAAAGAAACGATTGGGAAAGCATTCCATTGACATTCTGATAATTAATACGATAATTCCATTTCTCTTTACCTACAAAAAAGAAAAAGGAGAAAATGCCGCTGAAGTGTTGCGATTGCCGGAAAAGATTCCGGCGGAAAAAAACGCCGTTGTACAAAAATGGCAACAACTCGGAGTTTCGAGTGAAAACGCGTTTGATTCTCAAGCGTTGATTCAGCTGAAAAAGAATTACTGCGATTTGAAAAGATGCTTGAGTTGCAGGGTGGGACATCGCGTGTTAACTGTAAAAAACAAATATTAAACACTTGAATCAGCCATTTCAACTAACTTTGACACACAAGGGGATGATTAATGGCGTGTTCCACGTGTCCTTGATGTAAAAGAATCAATTTTAAACACATGAAATACAAATTAAAGAAATACTATCTACTTCTAATCCTCACAGTACTCATAGTCGCGTGTGCAAATCGTGGTCAGGGTCCACAAGGCGGACCGAAAGATGAAGTTCCTCCAAAGCTATTACAATCTTCTCCCGCGGACAAAGCGGTCAATATCACTAATAGCAAGATTGAGTTTGAGTTTGATGAAAACATTGTGCTAAAAGACATCTCTAAAAATGTCATCATCTCTCCTCCCCAACGTACAACCCCGGAGATTACGTCTTATGGAAAACGTTTGACGGTCAACTTCAAGGATTCCCTTCAATCCAACACCACCTATTCCATCAATTTTGGAGATGCCGTCGTTGACAATAACGAAGGAAACATCCTGAAAGATTTTGTGTTTTCGTTCGCGACCGGCAATGAGATCGATACGCTCCGGATGTCCGGTGTGCTGATCAATGCAGAAGATTTGAATCCCATGAAAGGAGTCATTGTCGGTATTCATAGCGATTTGAACGATTCAGCGTTTGTTTCGAACCCATTTAGCCGCATTACCAAGAGTGGCGATGAAGGGAAATTCACGGTTTACAATACGAAACAAGCACGGTATCGGGTGTACGCTTTGAATGACTTGAATCGGGATAATTTTTATCAAAAGGGTGAAGGAGCCGCGTTCATTGATTCGATTTACGAAACGTCAATGGAAGATTACATGCGGCAAGATACGCTTTGGAAGGATAGTATTACCGTTGATACCATTCGTACTGTAAAAGCCATCCGCTACTTGCCCAATACTATTTTGCTGAAATATTTCAAAGACGATACCAAGCGCCAGTATATCGCCAAGTCCGAGAGAGCGGAACCACACAAAATTAATATTTATTTTAATACGAAGAATGAGATACCGCCGGATATACGTCCTGTAAACGCGGATTGGAACGACCGAATGCTTCTGCAACGAAGTGTCGGATTAGACACGTTGACTTACTGGCTTACCGATTCAGTTCTAATCAAGCAGGATACCATTCGTCTCGAAATCAATTACTTAAAAACGGATTCCGTTTTCAAATTGCAACTTGCAACCGATACGGTCAGTCTGTTCATGCGTCGAGCAGCGAAGCCGACGAGCCGTCAATCCGCTTCGACTTCGTCGAAAAAAGAGTTTCTCGGTATAAATACGAACGTATCATCAAAATTTGATGTGTATAAATCGGTTACACTCAATTTTAACACACCGATAAAGAATTACGACTTACAAAAAATACACCTAAGTCAGTTGAAAGATACGTTGCTGGTACCGATTGAATACACCATTCAGAAAAAGGATTCCGTGGGGATGAATTTTGTGATTGATCACAAGTGGATTCCTGAGACAACTTATCAGTTGGACATAGACTCGGCAGCTTTCGTCAGTATTTACGATTTACACAACGATAAATTGAAAAATGAATTGAAAATCAGGTCGTTGGAAGAATATTCCGGTTTGAAGTTGGTTTTGAGCGACTTTGATTCCACCGCAGTATATCAGGTGGTCGATAAAACCGACAAAGTAGTAAGGACGGCACCGATTCAGCCAAATGCCACGTTGATTCAATACCTCGAACCCGGAGATTATTACGTTCGCATGTTTTTGGACAAGAACGGCAATGGCAAGTGGGATACCGGAAGTGTCTTGGAAAAACGACAACCGGAAGAAGTGTTTTACTATTCTAAAAAATTGACATTAATTAAAAACTGGGAATTTGAAGAAACGTGGGATCATACATCCGTACCTATTCAGCTTCAAAAACCGGATGAAATAAAGAAAACAGTTGAGCCCGGAGCAGGCGATAGCAATAAGCCCTAATCGGGTATAATAAATGATTCAAAAAGTCATTTTTAGCAGACAATTAGTGTGAAAAATTGGCTAATTCTTTAAATTGCAAACCATACGCGTGAATTAAATGTGTGATTTTTTTGAACGTCTTTTGCTTTTTCTATCGCTTGCTTATCTCGTAAACGCCGTAGTAAAAGACAAAATTTATCTCAAAACAATTCTTTTAAGTTACTAAAAACTGCAATTTTAATGTAGCTATTTACTAAAAATGGCTATATTTGCATAATAAACAGGACAAAATTTTCATAATAACATATGAACAGATCCATTTTGATTATTGAAGATGATATAACTTTCAATAAGATGCTTCAGGTATGGTTTACTAAAAAGGGGTACAAAGTAGCTACTGCTATTAAAGCGTCAGATGCCAGAAAGCGGATGAATGAAGAAATCCCTGATGTCGTTATTTGTGATTTGAGACTTCCACAAGAAGATGGGATGTCGATATTAGCTTGGATTAAAACCAATTTCGCAAAAGTAGTTGTCATCATGATGACCGGTTTTGCCGATATTCAAACAGCTGTGAGCGCGATTAAATTAGGTGCTTACGACTATATTTCCAAGCCGTTTAATCCCGAACAACTATTTCTGAAAATAAATGAAGCCTTAGATAAAGAGCAAAGCCTTGACGAAAAAGAAATCGACGAGAATGTATCCAATAAGTCGGCGGTCGCCAATGGATTTGTGAGAGGTACATCCGAGAAATACCAAAAGCTATATCAATATGTCGATTTAGTTTCTCCTACGAAACTTTCTGTTCTGATAAAGGGGGAGAGTGGGGTCGGAAAGGAGCACATTGCCCGCATGATTCATGACAACAGCTCTGTCTCAAAAGGCCCGTTTGTCGCAGTCGATTGTGGGGTGCTTTCAAAAGATTTGGCTGCCAGTGATTTATTTGGTCATGTGAAGGGTGCCTTCACCGGAGCGCTTAATGATAAAACAGGATCTTTTGTTACAGCAAACAAAGGGACACTCTTCTTGGACGAAATAGGAAATTTGTCCGTAGATGTACAGACACAGCTTCTTAGAGCCATTCAGGAAAAAAAGGTAAAACCGGTCGGTTCTGAAAAAGAGATAAAAGTGGATGTGCGTTTAATTACTGCCACAAATGAGGATATTGAGTTTGCGGTTGACAACGGGTATTTCCGCTCAGATTTATTTCATCGGATTTGCGAGTTCGTACTTGAGATTCCTGCTTTAAGGGATAGTAGAGAAGATATTCCCACATTTCTGGACTTTTACCTTCACAAGGCGAACCGGCTACTCAAAAAGAAAATACAAGGATTTGAACCGGATGCTTTGGAGGCGATGGCTAATTATGAGTGGCCCGGAAATATTCGCGAGTTGAAAAATATCGTAAATAGGCTTACGATGATCGAGTCCGAAAAAAAAATCTCATTGGAATCAATTCCTGAACACTTCAAAGCAAAGAAAGCTCCGTCTTTCAATGTAATCGTTCAAGGTCAGGAAGAAAAGCAAAAGATTGAAGACGTTCTACGAATAACGGATTTCAACATTCTGCGAGCAGCCGCGTTGCTAAATATGGATACCAAAAGTCTGTACAATAAAATGAAATTGTATAATATTCCGAATTTATGATTTCAAAATACGTTGGAAACATAAAAATTATTGTCTTAATAGGCTATCTTCTGCTTTTTTCATTAGCTGTTTTTGGCTTAATTCGTATTTACAAAGAATTAGTCAATTTTTCGGATTACAACAATCCGTCAGAAGAAAGAAAAGAACTCAATATAGTCAGCAATGCTTTGGTTGCCATGTACGAAGCCGAAAGTATAAAAAAAGTTTTTCTTGCTGATTATCTTTACGCGCCAAGCTCAAAGTCCACTTATGATAAAATAGACCAAAAAGTTCGATTCTACGTAGATTCTTTGTATCTTATATCAAAAGAAGAAAAACTTCATTTACGTATAGATACCGTAAACTCACTATTGGATGAGAAAAAACTAAATTTTCTCAATATGATATCGTTGATGGATTCCATCAAAAATCTTCCCTACTCCAATGTCTTGAATACAAAACTACTGAATCACAAGGCAGTCGTTGATCTGGATAAGATTGCGAGAAACAGAATGATTCAGACAGAAGATACATCGTTTTATGTCAAAAAGAAAAAAAGTCTTCTTGAACGAGTTCGATCCGTATTTTCGGATAAATCTGACTCGACCCGCGTCGTCAATTCACAGTTTACGATGCAAAGAGATTCATTAGAATTAATGCCATCAGACATACTTACGGACACGTTAGTGTACTACATCAATACCATAAATGATAAAAGTGATAAGCGTAAGGTACAATATATAACTAAGTTGACGGCAAGGCATAGTGCCATGTTGTATTACGATGAAATGTTAACGGATCAAATAAACAGTATCTTATCGCAAATAGAGACAGACGAAAAACGAATGGTAGAAAAAATTACGAATGAAAGAGCAACCGTATTACAACGTTCATCAAGGATTGTCTCTATAATTGCTCTCGCGTCTCTATTTGTACTTTTACTCTTTCTTACCCTAACGATATTATTAATTAACCGGAATCAGCGTTTCAGAAATGAATTGGAAAAGAGCAATCGTCTTACTCAACAATTGCTCAAAAGTAGAGAACAGCTTTTGTTGATGATTTCACACGACATAAAATCGCCGTTGAGTTCTATCATTGGGCATATCGAGCTTATGGCTGATGACGAACTTCCGGAAGAAGATAAAGAGCATCTGAATAGTATGCGGATTTCATCCGAACACATATTGGATTTATCCAACAAGTTGATGGATTATCACCGTCTGGAACAAGGGAAGTCTGAAATAAATTTGGTGTCTTTCTATCCATATCGATTAATGGATGATATTTTCAAGAGTTTCCTCCCAATGGCAACCAATAAAAATTTATTTTTGAAATCAGGAATTGATATTGATTCCGAATTAGTTTACCGAAGCGATCCATTTGTCATCCGTCAGATAATTAATAATTTGATCAGCAATGGACTGAAATTTACAAATTCAGGAGGAATAACCGTCCAATCGACGATAGATGTACAAAGAATGAATATGCACGTTTCTGTACGAGATACGGGTATTGGAATCAAGCCCGATGACGCGGAAAAGCTATTCGATGAATTCAAACGCTTTGGTACGCAAGAGGATAAACATAATATTGATGGATTTGGTCTGGGATTGCCCATTACGAAACGATTAGTCGAATTACTCAATGGGAAAATAGAACTTAACTCAGAAGTAGGTTCCGGAACAGAGTTTAATGTAACAATCCCTTTGCAAAAAGCTACAGAAAATAATTTCGTGCAGGATACGGATTTGTCCGAAAAGCCGGATAACAGTTTTCAAAATTTAAAATTACTTTGGATAGACGATGATATCGCTTTTGTTAACGTGTATTCGAAACTCCTTGAACGTAAAGGAGTAATGATAACGAAATGTGTTGATTCGTTGGAAGTTGAGAAATTATTGGGCAACCATGAATTTGATATTATTTTTACCGATATTCAGATGCCAAAAATGAACGGTTTTGAATTGGTAAAGAAAATCCGAAATTCGGGGGGGATATATGCCGAAATTCCCATTGTCGCGCTATCCGGTCGTTCCGATGTTTCGGAGAGAAATTTCAAATCAGCCGGATTTTCAGCGTTCCTTTCCAAACCGATCTCAACCGAACAGCTGCTCGCGGTAATCAATAAATCGTTGAACAATAACGCTATTTTTACTCCGGAAGATACGCATTCCCACCTTATTGAAAATTCGGGATTTGAAAAGCTCATTGAGTATGTGAAAGAAGATAGGGAGAGTTCGCTTGACCTCCTGAATACCTTTTTGGAAGATAATATCCGAAAGCTCAATGAACTGAAAGATGCCGCGAAAATTTCAGATTGGGAAGCTGTAAAAAACATAGCCCACAAGATGCTTCCGCTCATTACCCTAATCGGAGAGAGTGAGAGTGTCAAAATTCTCGCTCTATTAGAATCCGGAGAACAGAACAGAGAAGAGGTAGATCGATTAATTCCGATGATTGAAAATATCAATTTGTCGGCAGAAAAGTTTATAGAAAATTTTAAAAATTCATAGGTAATTTTCAGAAGATATTTTATCAATAAAGCAATTTATTTCCCGTTTATTTCAAATTCGCATCGATTGTATTTATCCGTCCAAACATTGCATTTTCTCATATTTTTTTTGTAAATTTGTATGTTTTTTCGCAATGGAAAATCCGTTGTAAACAGTAATCATAGAATGTAGTATAATATTCAGAAAAATAGGGTTTTAAAATGACAGATCAGCTAAAAGAATCCGGCGAACAGTACGGAGCGAGCAGTATTCAGGTTCTCGAAGGATTGGAAGCCGTACGAAAACGTCCGGCGATGTACATCGGCGATGTAAGTACAAAAGGCTTGCATCATTTGGTGTATGAAGTAGTCGATAACTCGATTGACGAGGCATTAGCCGGCTATTGCGACACCATACATGTAACCATTAACCAAGACAATTCGATAACCGTTTCGGACAACGGACGCGGTATCCCCGTGGACATACATGAGAAAGAAGGGCGATCGGCTTTGGAAGTAGTTATGACCGTACTTCACGCCGGCGGAAAATTCGACAAAGGCAGTTACAAAGTTTCCGGTGGATTGCACGGGGTGGGAGTGTCCTGCGTGAACGCGCTTTCCACGTTTTTGCAAGTAGAAGTAGCGCGTGGTAAGAAGTTGTACGTACAGGAGTATTCCTGTGGGAAACCCCAATTTGACGTCAAACCGGTCGGAGAAACCGATCGTCAAGGAACCACGGTAACGTTCTTGCCGGACAAATCGATTTTTACCGAAACCGTTTACAAATACGAAGTACTTGCCAACCGTCTGCGCGAATTAGCGTTTTTGAACGCGGGTATTACGCTAACGATCAAAGACAACCGAAAAGAAGAGGATGGAAGCATCCGAGAAGAAACCTTTTATTCCAAAGAAGGATTGAAAGAATTTGTCGCTTACATTGATGAGAGCCGTGAAGACCTGATAGAAAAAGTGATACACGTTACTACCGAAAAAAACGGTACGCCGGTCGAAATAGCCATGGTGTATAACACGTCGTACAACGAGAATATACACTCGTATGTGAACAACATCAACACCATCGAAGGAGGAACACACCTGACCGGATTCCGTCGAGGATTGACACGGACACTCAAAAAATACGCCGACGACAACAAATTGCTGGAAAAATTGGAAAAATCCAAAATCGAAATCAGCGGGGACGATTTTCGGGAAGGATTGACAGCCGTTATTTCCATCAAAGTAGCCGAACCCCAATTTGAAGGTCAGACCAAAACCAAACTCGGAAACAGTGAAGTAGCCGGAGCGGTAGAATCTGCCGTAAGCGAAGCGTTGGGCTATTACCTGGAAGAAAATCCGAAAGATGCCCGCACAATTGTCGATAAAGTAGTACTGGCGGCAACCGCTCGCCACGCTGCCCGCAAAGCCCGCGAACTGGTTCAGCGCAAATCGCCACTATCCGGTGGCGGTCTGCCCGGAAAGTTAGCCGACTGCTCAAGCAAAGATGCCGATATGTGTGAACTCTTTCTGGTCGAAGGAGATTCCGCCGGCGGAACAGCCAAGCAAGGTCGCAGTCGTGAATTTCAAGCGATATTACCGCTTCGCGGAAAAATCCTAAACGTGGAGAAAGCCATTCCGCACAAAGTGCTTGAAAGTGATGAGATAAAGAATATTTATACGGCATTGGGAGTCAGTATCGGTACCGAAGACGATAGTAAGGCACTAAATATGAATAAACTAAGGTATAAAAAGGTCGTGATTATGACCGATGCCGATGTCGATGGCGCGCACATCGCTACTTTGCTGATGACTTTCTTCTTCCGACACATGAAAGAAATCATCGAGAACGGGTATCTGTACATAGCCACGCCACCGCTCTACCTGATGAAGAAAGGAAAAACGGAAGAATATTGCTGGAATGAGCAGCAACGTCAGGCTTTTATTGACAGGTACGGCAACGGAAGTGAAGCCGGTATTAATATGCAACGCTACAAAGGGCTGGGAGAAATGAATGAAACACAGCTTTGGGATACCACGATGAATCCGGAAAACAGAACGTTGCGGCAAGTAACCATCGAAAACGCGGCTACCGCCGATCACGTCTTTTCTATGTTGATGGGCGATGATGTGGCACCACGTCGCCAATTCATCGAACAAAACGCGACCTACGCGACGATTGACGCTTAGTACAATCCGATAATATTTAGAAAAAATTGAATTGCCGATCGGTTTCGCAATTCAATTTTTTATTTTTATACCGCCGGGAATATACTACTTTTACTATTATGTCGTTTTAGAGATACTGCTATGAAACAGCCATGTAAAAATAACTTTGAAACACAAGGGAATGATTAATGGCGTGTACCATGTGTCCTTAATGAAATAATAAAAAATAAACACGTGAAAATCTGCGTTTTTTGTTCATCCGGTAATCAAATAGCCGAAAGTTACAAGCAAGCCACTTTTCGGTTTGGGAAGAATATGGCTGAACAAGGGCATACCCTTGTATATGGTGGGGCTACGGGCGGACTGATGGATGCGATAGCCGAAGGGTTTACTGCCGGGATGGGCAAGATTATCGGTGTAATTCCTGAGATAATCATACATTCAGATCGATTGAGCAACCTTCCGACGACACTTATTCAAACAGCAGATATGGCTGAACGAAAAAAACGAATGTTTGAAGAATCAGATGTGTTTGTGGTTTTGCCGGGTGGCTATGGTACTTTAGACGAAATGTTTACCATTATCGCGTCCGGTGCGGTAGGAGAGCATCAAAAACCGCTCATCTGCGTAAATCAAGACGGATTTTTCAAAGATTTATTGGAGCTGATTGATAAAATGAAAGGAGAATTCTTTATCCCTAAAAATGAAAATTATAAACCGATTTTTGTTAATTCGCTAAGTGATTGTGAAAGACTGATTGATAGCGACAAACTGAAGCTTCGGACGTAAATTTATTAATAACGATTATTTTGAAATTTTTTGTTCAAAAGTTATGAATTTATTTTGGAAAAGACTCTTTAGAAGGTTACAATCCACTTCGTCGTTTGAGCGGAAGTTAGATACCGTTCAGATAACCCGTGTAGATGATGGGCAAGAATTTACATCCCATCAAATTCGGGATAAAGACCGATTGGAAGAATTTGTAAATTCAAGCGACTTTAAGCAAAAAAAAGAACTTTACAAAAACAGAAAATACAAGGACACGGACGAAAACCGGATCATGCGGCAATATGAGAAACTGCTGAACGATGTCAACATAAAGCTGTATTACGAAACGAAAAACTCGGAAACGTTACGGGAGTATTTAGACTTCAAGTCCAATCCCGACTCGCTGAACCTGAAGGACTTGTCGATTCTTGAAGTTTCGGAGAAAATAGAGAAATTGAAAAGTTTTGAGCAATCGTCGGCTTACAAAAATTATTCGCAATACCACGAATCGCTGGCTGTACGGGAGTTTGAAGAACTGAAAAAGAAAATTTCCGAACCTGAATTTCAACAAGCCAACGCTTTCTGGGCAAATCCCGACCGATGGGAAACCACCTACGAATACCGGATGGAACAACGTCTAAACGACATAATCGGAGAAAAAAGTGTATCGTCCAAAAAAAATAAATCTTCCCTTTTCAAAAAATACGGTCAGGTTCGGTTAACTTTTTCCGAGCGTTTCGATTGGCATAAATTAGAAGATTCTCGCTGGTCAGCAGGTTTTCATTCGGGCAATCCCCGTCTGGTCGGCAACTATTCCTTTACCAACGAACTGCAAGCGAATAACAACGGTTACAATGTAAGTACTGCCGATGGTGTTTTGACTATTCGCACGGTACAACTGCCTACGCATTCGTTGGCTTGGGATGTACAGAAAGGCTTTCTGGAAAAAGATTTTGCATACACATCCGACGTGATTCAGACTTCGGCTACTTTCCGCCAACGATACGGTATCTTCTGCGCTAAAATTCGTTGCAGCGGGGCTGTTCATCACGCGCTTTGGCTGAGTGGCGATAAGAAACTGCCACACATCAATATTTTCCATTTCAACGGAAAAGAAATTACCTTGGGCAATGCCACCCTGCATAAAATGGACGGCATTGAAATTCAGGGAATCCCCGAAGACCAATTTTTTATTTATACCTTGGAATGGACGCCACGAGTGTTGGTTTGGTATGTAAACAACATCGAAGTCTATCGAACTACGGATAATATCCCGTACGAATCCCTTTATTTTGGAGTAAACTCCTTTATCCCGAAAAATCAACAGCCCGAGATCGGAAAGTTGGAAATAGACTGGATAAAGGCGTACGAAGTCAGGGAATAAGGAAAATCACAAAATCTTTCGTAAATTTGTAGCCAATATCTTTTAAATGACGATGGAAATAGATTTTGTGATAACGTGGGTCGATGGGAACGACCCTATCCACAAAAAAAAAATACAACCTTACCTAACGCCACAACTACAAAAATCGGATGATATCGCGGGTCCTACACGCTATCGTTCCGAAGGGGAAATTTTTTACTGCGTGGCATCGATTTTACGTTTTGCCACGTTCGCGCGAAAAATCTTCATCGTTACAGATGAGCAAAACCCACATGTAGAAACTTTTGTTGCACGGAATTTCCCGAAAAGCAAAATCCCGATAGAAATAGTTGATCACAAAGTAATTTTTCGGGATTACGAAGCGTATTTACCGGTTTTCAACAGCAGAGCTGTAGAAACGTGTATTTATCGGATACCCGGGTTAAGTGAAAATTACGTTTATTTCAATGACGATTTCTTTTTGATACGCCCAATTGATATTTCGGATTGGTTTGTGGATGATAAAATCGTTGCATACGGGAATTGGCGCAGTTTGATTCTCGACCGATTACTATGGTTGATAAAACCCATGAAGCATGGACATAAGCCGGTCGGATTTAAGGATGGGATGATAATGGGAGCGCTAAAATATGGTAAGCGTTGGAAGTATTTTCACTTGGACCATTTGCCACATCCGTTGAAAAAGAGTGTAATTGCGGATTTTTACGAGAAAAATCCGCAACATTTCTTGTCAAATATTTCGTACAAATTCAGAAGTGGAAAGCAGTTTAACACGCACGAAGTCTATTATTTACGGATGTTAGATGCAGGAAAAGTACGTATAAAGCCTTCTTCCGAACATCTTCTCTATTTAAAACCGGTAAATCGGGGTAAAAATTACCTGAAAAGAAAGCTCGGGATGTTTGAAAAAAATCGGGATTTGAAATTCTGCTGTATGGGATCGTTGGATATGGCTTTGGAAAACGATAGAAACGTATTGTTAAATTGGTTAGGAAAAATACTGAGAATTGAATTTTAGAACATGTACAAAGCGTCTTTAATAATTTCGGTATATGATAACACCAAGTTTCTAAAATTAGTGTTGGATTCTTTGAGACTGCAAACTGAAAAACATTTTGAAATAATAATTTCGGAAGATGGAAGCAATGATGATATGAAGCAATTCGTTAAAAGTTATCCATTTGACAATGATTTTCAGCATTTAACACAAGAAGATAACGGATGGCAAAAAAATAAAGCGTTGAATAAAGCTATTCGTTCCGCAAAATCAGAACAACTTATTTTTATTGATGGTGATTGTGTGTTGCATCAGCGTTTTATAGAAATGCACGTGCGATATGCTGACGACAGGCATATTCTATCCGGGAAAAGGGTGAAAATGGACAAGGAAACATCTTTACTTTTTGAAAATAATTTCACGGAAACAATGAATAAAATACAAAAGACTTTTCTTAAGAAACTGTTGTTTGGAAAAGGTAAAACAGTTTTTGTAGAGGAATGCTTGTTTATTTCTCCGGATGGTTTTCTTTGTTTTGTTCCTAAAATCAGACAAAAAGCCAAACGATTAGTCGGCTCTAATATGTCCTTTTCAAAAAAAGCAATCTACGCGATTAATGGATTTGATGAGGAATTTACCTTACCTGCTGTTGGTGAAGATACCGATTTGGCTTGGAGATTTCAAGCTGTAGGATACCAATTAAAATCCGTAAGAAATTTAGCCGTCCAATATCATTTGCATCATCAAGAAATTTGGAGCGATAAGTCGGAAAATATTGCTCAAATGAAGAGGAATCAGGATGTGAACAAATATTTTTGTGATAAGGGATTAATAAAAAAGAAACTTAATTTATGATTTCAATTATTATTTGTTCGAGAAAACCAGATATTTCAACACCATTAAAGGAGAATATAAAAAAGACAATAGGTGTTGATTATGAGCTTGTTGTTGTTGATAATTCGAATAATGATTATTCTATTTTTTCAGCATACAACAAAGGTGCTGAGTTAAGTAAAAATCCTTATCTGTGTTTTGTTCACGAAGATGTACTTTTCAAAACTGAGAATTGGGGAAAAAATCTGATTAATCACATTCTGGATAAAGAAACAGGGATTATTGGTATCGCGGGCGGTATAATGATGACAAAAATACCATCTCCAACCTGGTCGGTTGGCAGAAAAAATATGTACATGATTCAACATCGAAAAAAATGGAATATCAAAAAGAAATATTATATTAAAGAACCGAATGATTTTAACGGAACGCTTAAACCTGCGTTACTTTTAGATGGTGTTTTTCTGGCAATGAGGCGTGATATGTTTTCGCACATCCGATTTGATGAAAACCTTATCGGATTTCACGGCTATGATTTTGACATTTGTGTTCAATCGGCTGTAGCAGGTTATAAGAATTATGTTGCGTATGACATTCTTTTAGAGCATTTCTCGCCAGGAGATAGAAATAATCAATATTGCCGAAATCTGATAGAAATATACAAGAAATGGGAGAAGAATTTACCTCTATTTAGCGATGGAATTTCGGAAGAAATTTACCGGAATATTGATGAGATACAACGAATTAGTTTGGAGAAATTTATACGCAGATTAGCGCGAAACGGATTTGAAGAGAAAGAAATTATCGATACGGCGATTTACTATGCAAAACACTTAAATACAGCCAGTTCGGTAAAGGTATTGAGGTTTTTGCGTTTGAAGATTCTTTTCGAGCAAATATTTAACTCCAATAGAAAATTACGTGTGCAGTTCATTAAATAAATACTCTTTCAAAAGAAACATTATTTATTTTTGCCGCAAACATCGGAAAACTTGAAGGATACATTATTTTAGTTCCAATGCCATATACTTTTTGCTTCTTTCTCTCAATCCACAAGCATTGAAGAATCGAACAATAGTAAGTTTTAGCTTTTTATTCATTTTCACAATTCTATTTTTTTAAACCTTTCAGGGATTTTTACTATCAGTTTCCAACCTGCCATTGTCGGCTTGTTCCACGCAAAAATTGGTCGGCACAGCGTTTGAATTTTTCTTGCCAAGGGTAAAAATTTATCGCCGTTTTTGGCTTTGCTTTTTGTAACCAAAGTTATGGTCCGGGCGCGTTTCATAATGTGTTTTTTGCGTCCGGTTGCCATGCGGTCTTTATCCTGGAAGCGTTCTTGTATCATCTCAAAATCCACGGAACCAAAATGGAAAAGATACAGATTGGGGTCAATTTTAAAATTTTCTCCTTTAATTCGGTGAAACCCTGAACCCCATTGAAGCGGCTTACAAATGACCGATGGCTTGGTGTAGCGTGGCGATAGAAAAGCGTATTCGCGTTGCGTTAAAAACGGAAGAGTTAAATCCAACGTTTTTTCGGTGTCCAAATGTTGTCCTACGTCCATTCCTAAGCCGGAAACAGATGTTTTTACATCCAACGTGCTTAAATATTCTTTAAGTGTGGTTTGTAAGCTCGGATCTACCACCAAAAATTCGTCCGCGTCCACGCCTATAATTAGTTCATATCCTTCTTTTAATAAATCCGCTGCTACTTCCGATAAAAAACCTAATCGTCTTTTTTCCGCTTTTACCACGTGTTCCGCTACTCTTTTTTCGTGAATTACAAGCGCTTTTTTAGCATGTGCCGGGACAGGCTGGTCTTCTCCATCCAAGTAAATAAATAAATTTTCTTCACCCAATTGTTTGCCGTAGTAGTCAATCCAACGATTAAGAAAAAACTCGTCGTTGCGAGCCATGGTTATTGCCGCGATCTGCTTCATTTGTCGAGGGTAAATAATTTTTTAGAATTAGTTTGCTCATCATTTTCTCCGGTACGCAATAGAAATATCAACCACAAGCAAAATATAGCGGAGAAAAAACCGGTTACAAACATGTCAAAAAAAGATTGAAACATGCATAAAGCGGTAAAGAACAAGGTAAGTGTCTTTCGTCTTTTTGTAACGAGAAAAAGGGGAGCTAAATAAACAGCCAAAAGTAACAGCAGTCCGATAAGTCCAAATTCCATCCAAGTCTGAATAAATTGATTATGACTGTCTAAATGTTCACTAGCTACCCATTGTTCTTTATATGCTTGTGTCTGGTATTTCTCGCGGGCTACATCGAATCTTTCCTGTGCACTGCTAATCCCGTGCCCCAAAACAGGTTTCTCTTTTACAACTTCAAATCCGGATTTCCATAGAAAAAACCTCGGTTCCGATTTGATAAGGTCTGCATCCATCCGCTGATGGGACGAAATTAAGACGATAGCTATCCAAGGAACGAGGAACCCAAATAACAATCCATATCTTTTTTTCTTTTTCCACAATTCCATAAAAGCGAGGACAACGGTAATTACCAATCCAAACACAAATCCGGTTCTCCCGTCTGAAATGGAAAGAGCATACAAAAACAAGAATAAACTGACAATCAGGCTCGATTTGGCCGCGATACCCATTCTTTTCCAATACTTGGAAAGCAAATACCAGATACCGATAATCGCGGAATTAAAATAGAAATTTACAATCATGTGCGTATTGATAAATTCTATTCTTTTTAGGTTAAATAGCTCCTCATTTTGAAACAAATGAGTTATGCCTACCTGAAAGAATACCAGATAGAGAATGACAGCTACGGAAATGCCAACAATAGCTACGATGAAATACCTGAGGCGGTACAAACGATTAACCCCAAAAATACCAACAATGGAAAATCCTAATAGTGGATATCGTCTCTCCATCAATAACTTAAAGTATTTTTGAGAGCTATCAAAAGGATAATAAATCAGCGCGAGCAGAAAGAAAAATAAGACAATTGAAAAGTAAATCGTCTTTTTATCAAATGAAAAATTCTTCCATTTTTTATCCGTAAAGAATTCAATGATATAGCTGCCAAAGAAAAAAAAATAAAATATTTTTTGAATCTCATAATTTTTAACCAACAAGGAAGCAATGAGCAATAAACAAGACGTCAGATTAATAATGTTAATAGAAAACCTTAGGTTATTAGCATTCATGTATTAATTTCTTGCTTTGGTAAAGTTGTTTTGACAGATCAGGAAAACAGTTTAGTTGTTGAAGCCTACAAAGATAGTGCTTTTTAACCGTAAATCGTAAGCGTAACGGAAAAAAAGAACGCCCTAACCGATTAGGTGATAGAACGGATGATTGTCAAAATGGAATACAATACACGTTAAAACAGAGCGTTTTAATGAAGAATAACCCAATTTGTTCCATCACTTTGAACCGTCAGCCTCTTTAAGGAGCCTGTATTGTTGATTGTATAATCGGTTATTACATTGCCATCAAACCTTAGAGAGCCGTTTACAGTAAAACTTATACCGTCATACACGAAATTGTACATTTTTCCAATTACTCCGGAAGGACTTGGTAGAGTTACATTGCCTGTGCCGAGTATGGTGTAATCGGTACTAAGGACATTTCCCGACGCTTTTCTGATAGACGACGTGGAAGCGGATGCAACACTCGACATTGTTTTTTTACGCACCACGCCTGCAGCATCTACTGTGAGTACCGAATCGGTAGCCAGTCCTCCGACTAATCCATCCAATCGCAACGGATTAGTAGTTGCTGTAACATGGAGGAGGTTGACGGGAGTAGTAGTGCCAATGCCGACAAACCCATCATTTTTGATTACCATGCGTATTGATGGAGTTGAAGAACCGCTTGCTGTGGTATGAAAATTTAGTCTTCCCGGTGCTGATGTAGTGGTTGAGGCACCATCAACTTCGACATCTATTTTAGCACTGGTTGCAAAGGGAGGTACACTGCCAAGCGATGTGCCTGTAAGACCATTAAACCGGATTCCTCCAAGGTTATCTCCTGATTGAACAAAGGCGGGGGCAGAGTCTGTACCTCTCAATCTGTAAATATCAATATCCATTTTCTCGTTCGCGGTGTTGCTTGCCATTGAAAAAATCGCGTCTTTTCCATTCTCTGAATAGACGTGGATTTTGCCGAGCGGATTGTTGGTACCAATTCCCACGCTTCCGGTTTGATAGATACTCTGCGTATTGGATGTAGCATGGTTGACGGTGTTGGAAACATACCATGGTTCGGTATCTGTAATAATTCCGGCAATCGATCCGATATTCCCTGATGCATCGGCAACCAAGGTGCGGGTACCGGTAAACTTAGCGGTCATGGTAGTAGGTTTTCCGTTCTCACCACCAAAGCCGTTATGTATAGAGTCGGTACCACTAATAGGTAGGTAAGTGATTCGAACATTGCCGTTTACGTTGAACATCTCGTTGGCAGTAGCGCTGTTTACGGATACCGCACCATTGTCAAAAAATTTCATACCACTCGAATAGCCGTTCATGTGGGGAGCGAATAAAAAGCCTTTTGTCGGAGAGAACGTAGTCGGGGCATTATCTACCGAAAAAATCAGTCCAAAATCTCCGGCTTTAGCCAAATTAGTATATGAGCCGGCCCCCATGTTATTAAATATATTAATCCATCTGTACGATCCGGAGGATATCAGACTTTGTATCTTTAATACAGATAAATTATCAGTTGTAGCATTTTCCTTTATTAGTAACTTATTCGAATTAGATTCTGATGTGCCAATTGCCACATTACCGGTCATGTAAACATTCTCAGTATTGGCAGAAGCTTTGTTGGTTGTCCCGGAAATATTCCATGGTTCGACATAGGGGGTCGCATTGGCTATCCGTACCCATTTGGATCCATCGTTGTAGTAGTAGCCGGGAGTTACATCGCTCGTTGTGGCGGTATTATATACAGACATTCCTGCCACATGTGCCGTAAGTGGCGTAAATGCAGTAGTCGAAGTTAGTGCAACACGAGGGAGCAGCAGACCTTTCGTTGATGCGTTTTCATTTGACGCATTTTTTAAGTCTAATAAAGCATTGGTATTCGGCTCGGCGTTGCTGCCGATGGTAACTTGTGCTTGAAGGCTACCGGACAAAAAAAATCCAATAACAATAGCAAATAGGGAAATTGTTGTTTTCATCTGTTTAACATTAATAGTAAAACTTCATAAAGTTGTTGATTAAATTAGGGTTCAAATTTAACATTTTTTTTCCTATTTCTTTGGCTTTTGTGTTAAAATTTAGAGGTTAGGTTGAAACCCATTTTTTTTCACGGATCAAAAAAAGGGAGGAATGTCAAGTTCTTTTTTTAGAGAACGATACCTTCTATACAGTTATTGTCAAATAGTCAAACATGCTCTATTTCAGTATCATAAATCGATCGACTATTTTAGGGATTTCTTCTTTGCGGTGGGTAACGAAGACGATGGATTTGTCGGGTTGGTTGCCGTAAGAATCAACGATTTGCAGGCAACGTTTCTTGTTTTGGTCGTCCAATCCGTGAAACGGTTCGTCAAGAATCAATACATCGGGATTTTTTACCAGCGAGCGGGCAAAAAGTATTAGTCGTTGTTCGCCGGATGAGACACGCAGAAACGAATGCTCGGCAAGGTGTTCTATTTTCAATACCTTCATCACGTATTCCGTAATTCCGGTTTGTTCCGACGTGCATTGTCTATACAAGCCTATACTGTCAAAAAAACCGGATTCGACAACTTTTAGAACGCTTACGTTTTTACGGTAGTAAAGGTGCATCTCGGACGATGTGAAACCAATTCTTTCTTTGATATCCCAGATACTTTCACCCGTACCCCTGTTTCGGTCAAAAAGAACTAATTTTTTACTGTAAGCCTGCGGATTATCGGCAAATATATAGCTCAAAAGGGTTGATTTTCCCGAGCCGTTTGGTCCGAGCAATGCCCATTTCTCCCCCTTTTTTATTTCCCAGTTAATGTCTTTTGCAATGATGCGATTGCCGTAAATGATGTCCACGCTACTCATTTTCACGGCTGTTTCAAAGTTTGTATTCGCTTGGTTGGGAAATTGAGTCCAGTCAATGACAGTAGGTAGACTTTCAACGAACTTATTACTGCGAACTTGATGAAAATTTTCTACCGATTCCGTTTGACAGATTTCTCCCTTTTCCATTTCCAGAATATGCGTAGTAACGGATGGCAAGTCATCCGCGGATGGGACTAAAAAAAACAACTGAATCGCTTTTTGTTGCAATTTGTAGAAAAAATCATCGAGTTGTTTTCGAGAAGTATTATCCAATCCGATGAAAGGATTGTCAAAAATAATCATCCGGGGATTTTCGAACAGCACTTTGGTTATCAGTAATTTCCGTAATTCGCCACTCGAAAGTTGAATCAAACGGCGTGTTCCTAAATTATCAAAATCAAAGATTTGGTAAAATTGGCTTATTTTGCCGATCTCTTCGGCTGTGAAAAAATCGCTGACCAATGGCGAATTGTCGCTTTCGGTACTGTTGAACCGTTGCTGGTAATATGTTTCTCGAAAATCGGCAATGGAATAGACCGAATTGAAACTTACAATTTTGATGTACTGTCTTAGATACGGGTAGGTACCTTCAGGACTTTCCCGCTTTATTTTTTCAAAAAAAGGATACGTGATTTTTCCTTGTAGCAAGTTGTACTTTCCGCTGATTACTTCCGAAAACAAAGTTTTGCCACTTCCGTTTTTACCGAAAATACTCCAAACCTCGTCTTCCCGGGCAATCCAATTCAGCGGTTTAGAGAATGGCGAATTGACAATTCGGGGAACAACGTTCTGTAGTGAGAGAAATATTTTCGATGAGTTATCCATAAACTAATTCATGCTCGAAATTTAGATTACTTCTCCGGATACAGCTCCTTCCACCAGCTGTCATCTCCCTTGAGCCATTTGGCAAACCAGGCGTAAATCGTGTGATTCCATCCGATTCGTTTTTCAAAATCGTATATGGCGTGATTTTCGCCTTCTGCCATAACCAGCTCTACCGGTTTACCAAGCAGTTTCAGGGCGGTGTACATCTGGATGCTTTCACCCGGGGGAACGTTGGTATCAGCCGTTCCATGAAGGAGCAAAAGCGGCGTGGCAACTTTGTCTGCGTTGAATAGCGGACTATGCTCCACGTACAGTTTTTGGTTGTTCCAAGGATAACTTCCGGCACTGGCACCCGCGCTGTAGGAATACCCCCAGTATCCTTCGCCCCAGTAGCTGGCAATGGAGCTGATGCCCGCATGTGATACACCCGCCGAAAATAAATCGGTCTGCGTGAGTAGGTATTGGGTCATGAAGCCGCCGTAGGAAGCACCGATGCAACCCATTTTTGTTCCATCCACATAAGGATGCTCTTGGACGAATTTTTTCGTTCCTTCGATGATTTCATCTGCCGTATAGTCGCCCCAAGCATTTACGTGTCGTGCGGCAAATTCCTGTCCGAAACCGGTTGTACCACTCGGATTGAGTGTGTAAACCACGTAGTCGTTTGCGGCATAGACATGAAGCGGATACGTAGTCTCAAATGTACGCTGGGTAGGACTTGTTCCTCCATAATAATAGACGATGAGCGGATATTTCTTATTCGGGTCAAAATCCGGTGGCAGGTAAAATCTCCCTTGAATAGAATCGCCTTGCTTACTCCGAAAATTCCAGTTTTTTACTTCGCCAAGTTTAAGATTATTTAATCTTTCAGAATAAGGGGCAGAAAGAAGTTTAGAATCTAACTTTTTCAAATTCAACAGGTAAGCCCTGCGGGAATTGGATGTGCTCGACCCCACATAAGTGGCTGTCAAATCGTTTGTCGAGAGACTAAAATTGCGTGTTAATTCTTCGCGAAGCGGTAATTTCTGGAACTGATTGGTAGCCGGATTGAAACGATAAACGGGTTCGCAATCTTTTTCTTCCACCTGCAGATAAATTAGATGGTCTTTCGCGTTCCACCACGTGTTTTCGATGGAAGGGTTGAAATTTTTGGTAATAGGATTGATTTTACGGCCCGCAATATCCATGATATAAGCTTGCGTGTCATAGCTGTTGGAAATCTGTCCGGATTTGATATTCAGCCCGATGCCGCTGAAAGCTTCCGCACCACCCGTACACAGTATCTGTTTTCCGTCAGGAGAAAACGAAGCGTTGTTTACGAAGCGCTCGTCTTTCCACAAAGTATCCACCTGCATCGTTTGCAAATCTAATCGAAACAAAGAACTTTTCTGAAACGGACGTTCACTCAAATCTTCCATGTGGGTAGTAAAAAGCAACGATTTACCATCCCTGCTTATATCGCTGATATACGCAGTATTCCGTCCAAAAGTCAGCGGTTGCGTGAGACCTGTTTCAAGATTGTACTGATGGATAAAATAGCGATTGCGATAGTGGCTTTGCCTGTCGTCCGG
>JBKEBE010000109.1:0-37530 GCA_047973025.1 Paludibacteraceae bacterium | reverse complement strand
TTTATTTCAATGCGTCACATTTCAACTTGTTTGGATGAAGCGAATATACTGCATTTAGTCATTCAATGCAAAGGTAAAGAGTTGTTTTGCCATTGTTATATTCGAAAAAAATAGTAAACTTAATGTAATATTGACGACAAACTACTGCTCACGGTACTCAGAAAGAGTAACCGTACAGATAACATCAAAATTTATAATTGCATCAGTATGAGAAATAATTTATTGTTACTATCTATCTTCGTGTTTCTTGTCGGTTGTAAAATTAGCAAAGATTTGCCGACTTCTAAACCAAAATCAAACATAGAGTAGCGAATTGATAGTATAATGTCCAAAATGTCGCTCGAAGAAAAGGTAGGACAAATGGCTCAATATACGATTGACGTGATCGGAAAGGGTGGGAACTTATATTCGAGCGATGAACCGTTTGGGATTGATCCGGCTATGTTAGATACGATCATTGGTAAGTATAAGGTGGGTTCAATGCTCAATACAGCAAATAATCGGGCTAGAAATACAGAAGTGTGGGCTGAAATCGTACGAATTATTCAGCGCCGTGCTATCCAAGAAACAGGAATTCCGGTAATTTACGGTATCGACTCCAACCATGGAGCCACTTATACGGCAGGAAGTACTTTTTTTCCGCAGGAGATAGGAATGGCAGCTACTTTTAATACAGACTTAATGGAGGAAGGATCGCGGATTTCCGCTTATGAGACACGTGCCAGCAATATTCCTTGGACATTCAACCCGACTATGGATCTGGGACGCGATGCTCGCTGGTCTCGACAGTGGGAGAGTTTTGGAGAAGACGCGTATCTGAATGCGCGCATGGCGGTCGCCTCCGTAAAAGGATTTCAAGGGAACTCCGACAAAAAAATTGACGAGAATCACGTTGCTGCATGTGTTAAGCATTACATGGGGTACGGTGTGCCGGTTTCAGGAAAGGATAGAACTCCGGCAATAATTTCCGAAAGCGACTTGCGCGAAAAATTTTTCGAACCTTTTCGAGCGTCTATTGTAGAAGGGAAAGCGCTTTCGCTGATGGTAAACTCCGGTATTATCAACGGAGTCTCAACGCATGCGGATTACCGACTGCTTACCCGCTGGGTCAAAGAAGATCTTGACTTTGACGGTGTAATCGTTACGGACTGGGCAGATGTTCAGAATCTACTTAGCAGAGATCATGTAGCTGAAAATTACGCAGAAGCAGTAAAAATAGCGATTAACGCCGGAATAGATATGGTTATGGAGCCCTACAATGTGCAGTTTTGCCCCACTCTCATCAAGTTGGTTAACGATAAGCAAGTCTCCATAGAGCGGATTGATGATGCTGTTCGCCAGGTATTACGATTAAAAATCAGGTTAGGACTTTTTGAAAAACCCTATTGGTTACCAGGCGATTATCCTGAATTTGGAAGCGAAGCACATGAAGCTACATCCAAAAAAGCAGCAGATGAATCAATCACACTACTGAAAAATGAAGACAATACTCTACCGATAAAAATCGGATCGCGTGTCCTCGTTACCGGACCTAATGCCAATTCGATGCGCACACTTAACGGTGGATGGAGTTATTCGTGGCAAGGAGAAAAAGTCGAAGAGTTCGCAGAACAATACAATACGATTTTAGAAGCGGTAATAAATACGTTTGGTGCAGAAAATGTAATTCATGTTTCCGGAGTAACCTACAAAATGGATGGTCAGTATTTTGAAGAAAATGTGCCACAAATCGATCAAGCTGTTGCCGCTGCCGCGAATGTGGACTATATTCTGCTGTGTGTAGGCGAAAATTCGTACTGTGAAACACCGGGTAATCTAGATGAATTGGAATTGTCTGAAAATCAAACCAAATTAGCGCAAGCGTTGCAAGAGACGGGCAAACCGGTTATTCTAGTTCTCAACGAAGGTCGTCCACGGCTGATCCGTACAATAGAAAAAAATTCGAAAGCAATCTTGCAACTATATCTCCCCGGAAATCATGGTGGAGACGCGTTGGCGGACATTCTTTCCGGAGATGTAAATCCGAGCGGCAAATTACCATATACCTATCCCAAATTCGAACAAGGCTTAATTACATACGATCACAAACCCGCTCAAAACATAGAAGGAAAAATGGAAGGAGCTTACGATTATGGAGCACAGACTTCCATTCAATACCCTTTTGGATTTGGATTGAGTTATACGACTTTTGAATACTCCGGACTTTCGGTTGATAAAGAATCGTTTGCATCCGGAGACGAACTGGCGGTATCCGTACAGATCAAAAATACAGGGAATAGAGAAGGAAAAGAATCGGTAATGCTTTTCAGTAGTGATTTGGTCGCTTCTATTTCGCCGGATGTCAGGAGGTTGAGGGCTTTTGAAAAAGTCAACTTGCTACCGGGCGAAACCAAAACCATTACGTTAAAATTACCTGCCGACGATTTGGCTTTTGTTAATCCTGCCGATAAGTGGACTTTGGAGGAAGGCGACTTCAAGCTACAGGTTGGAGACCAAATCAAAACAATCAGATGCACTGCCACTCGCACTTGGTCAACTCCAAATAAATAAAAAAAATTACACGACCAAAAAATGGGAGTCAAACAAAATTGATTCCCATTTTTCGGTTTAAAAATGACCATTTATGCTTCTATTTGATTGAAATGTATAACTTTGTGGAATTTCGAGTCGTTGCTGTTCCAATGAAAGAAAATGAAGTGATTATCGTCAATGGTATTCCGGATGTGGATTATGCGAATTTGATTTCGGCATGTGTGAAATATGCCGTTATTTCGTTGCCTTTTACCGTGAACAGGATGGCTATTGACGATGTGAAAAAAAGGGTACTGAATATTGCGAAAGGTAAAATCGCGGAATCCTTGTTCGGATATTTCTGCGAAAAGAATACTATCTCTCCTGATTTCAAAACCTGCACTACCCCATTTTGGACTACCGACCGAAAAGATTTTATCCTAAACAATGACGAATGGGATATCAAAAATAATTTCATTTATTATCCGAACAACCAACTCAAAGAGCTGAGATATAGCGACTTACCAGCACTTGTACCCGATAGATACCACGGAGATCAATGGTCGAAAAGAAATAAAGTAGAGTTTTCGGAAACGACGAGTCCGCGATTTCTGTTTACTTTTCTACAAAATACCGAATTAAACGATGGGGTAAGGGGGCGTGAATTTTTAGAAATAATTTTGAGCGAAGCGCAAATCCGGCTGTTACGCAAGTTGGACGAAAAATTCAAAGGAAATCCTCAAGAATCTTCACCTTTCTCCGAAGAGAAATTTTGGGAAGCAATGCTGCAAAAGGGAGATGTGCAACTTTTCAAACTAAATCTCAAACCATCGTTGGTAATTACCGCTTACGCGTGTGCGAAACACTGGGACTTCTTCAAAAATACCGGTAAATCGGATGAAACAAATAATTTCCAACACTATTTGAATCCGACTTGGTACGTAAAAACTCCTTCCGGAGCAATCAATTTCATGACCGGTACGCTGTGGACTAAGATTACCAACGCAACGACACCGGTCGCGTTTCTACCTTCATTTCTTTCGCTATTTCCACGACTAAGAGACGATATCGCTTGTGCGGTAATAAAGAAATAACCGATTATTTTTTTTGAAAATTCAAGCAGTATTGGTGAAACGTATTGCTTACCCAGGTGTTGCCGTAGCCATAAGGAGCGATTGAAATGTCATCCTGACACCAAAATACCGGTGGAAGCAAGTTTAATTTGTCTTGTAACCTGAAAGCCAAATCCCACGCAAAAGGATAATTTTTACCTTTTTTCTTGATGTTTTTTACCACGATTGTGATATATCCGCCGGGTTTTATCAATTCGATCAAATCGGTATAAACAGCTACCAAATCATCCAAAAACACATCATAATCATTGATATTTCCTAAATCCTTATCGCTGTCCGAATAATTTGTCTGAAGTCCCTTTTCTTTTCTTAATGCTTGATTCTCAGCTCCTTTCATATTTAGCATATCCCAGTAGGGTGGAGAAGTGAGCATGTAGTCAATTCCGGGAAAATCGTTTTTATCTATATCTCGCACGTCTTTTGTTAAAATTTTAAACGTTTCATTACCGTTTTCGGCAGCCAAAAACCGTGCGCAACGTTTATTAGCCAAATCCGAGAAAAAACCGCTCAGCTCCGTTCCATATCCGTTTCGCTTGTTTCTCAAAGCCCCTATTTGCGTACTTCCGGTACCGGACATCGGATCAAACACATTGTCTAGTTCCACAGTAAACTGCCTGACGAACATATCAACCAATTCTTCCGGATATTTTGCCGGATGAAGAATCTCATCCTTTTTTCGGGGTTGTGGCTTTAGAATAAACCACTTTTTCATCGATTTTTCAAAATGTATTTTGCCTGAATCATTGAAAGTCGTTTGGAAGAAATTCATTTGATTCTCTTTGTAGATTCCGTCAGAAAATTCGTCTTTCCGAAAATACAAAGCATAAAACGTTGATTTGTCCGTTTTAAAAGTGGTTGAATTATTTATTTCATCTTCGACCATTTCGATGTTTCCAATCTTTTCATCCTTCAGACTCAGCATACTACTGATACTTTTTGCCAAATCCCACGCGAATGGATAAAAAGCCTTGTCCGATTCAATATTTCGTATCAAAATGGTAAAAAATCTTCTGTGAAGTACGTTTGCGTACAATTGGCTCAATTGACTTATAATTTTATTTTTAAGAATACTATATTCCTGCAGCGTCGTTTTTTCGGTAATAATGTCAAGTAAGTCAAAAAGAGCGTATTGGATGGGAGAAGAACTGTGCCCGACGATGTTAAAAGTCTTGATTTGATTTCTGGTAGCCGACTGCTCAAATACGGCGTAATGATTTCCGAAGTAAAAAACGGAATCACCTTCATCTTCGGCTTTACAGAAAAAACGAAGGTTTTCTTCGTATAAAGTTTCGGTGGATTTAAAACGAAACCACGATTTTTGAAAGGGGAGCCACTCTTTGGAAGTCAGTCGATTAAATTTGTTTTTCATTAGGAAATGATTTGCTTGATTATAGCCGATGCAGACTATACGGTGTGATATTTACTGCAAAGATAACTTTTTAACCGTTGGCTATAAAATTTTCAAGAAGCAGAATTAAGTTTTGTATTACTTTGCACGGCATAGTAGTTACAAAATAAAAATCGACATGGGACACAACTATTTTGACGAATTTTAACCCACAAGAGATTGATTGAAAGCGTATTCTCTGCCTGCAGACGAGTGCTCTTAGCGTAAAAAATAGATTTCAAATACATGAAATATTTTTGAGTATTTTACTGTTACTCACGTCCAATTACAACCGTTTTAGAAGTGGCTCCGTAAAAACACAGAACATCGGCATTCAACAACGCGACACATGGTAATAATGTGAAAACGCGCCCTATTCAGTTTCCGGATTATTTCCTTTCGTTTGGTAAGTGTCGAATTTCAGAACGCTGTTGACGGCATTTTTTTGAAAGCGAGATCAAAAGGTTTCGCTTTTTTTGACTGATTTTTAGAAATGCGTTTAGTGAAAAACAGAACCATGCTTGCCGGATGATACAACACGATACGTGTCTGCTGAAAATTCACGTCATTCATCAAATCACGGCACGGACATTGATAGATACACTTCTTCCGAGATAAAAAAAGAAATTCGGGGCAAACTTCACGCGACTTCTTTTATTTTTTGTAACTTTGTGCATTAATTTTCACGCGCGTATTTATGATGACGAATCTAATGAACTCTACCATGCGATACGGCTTGGTGCTGGGGTTGTTGTTTTCTTTGAATTTTCTGCTCTCCGTCACAGGGAATCCCATGCTCGGCATGTTGACCTATCTGATTACCGGATTAATTTTGTATTTGACTTACCGTTACTCTGTGCACTACAGAGAGAAAGAATGCGGAGGTACGATTAGTTTTGGGCATACGTTTGGATTTGTGTTGCTTCTCTACTTGTTCGCTTCGATTATTTCCGCTTTTGTCAAATACTTCTATTTGAAATTTATTTCCGGTAGTTTTTTGGAGACTTTGTATAATCAATATATCGGCATGATGGAGCAGATTCTGCCAAGTATTCCCGATGAGATGTATGAGGGAATGGAAATAATCACTTCAGCGCAAGGTTATACTATGCTGACGACTTGGAGCAACATATTGATTTCTATTTTTGTAGGAATAATTATTGCGGCGATTGTGAGACGAAACAAATCGCCATTCGATGACAGCAGCAATTCTTCTAATCTCTAAACTTCAATCATCTTATTCCATGGATATTTCAATCATAGTTCCATCCTACAACGAAGCCGAATCACTACCGAAACTATACAAGTGGATAGAAAAAGTGATGATGGAAAATAATTTTACATACGAAGTTATTTTTGTCGATGATGGCAGCACGGATAGTTCTTGGTCGGTCATTGAAGAGCTACAATTAAAGTCGCCAACTGTACGTGGAATAAAATTCAGACATAACTACGGCAAATCTCCCGCGTTGCATTGCGGTTTTCAGGAAGCCAAAGGCAAAGTGGTGATAACAATGGATGCCGATCTTCAGGACAGCCCCGAAGAGATTCCGGCACTCTTCCACATGCTTGTTGATGGGAATTACGATTTGATATCCGGCTGGAAACAAAAACGTTACGATTCCAAATTAACTAAAAACCTACCTTCAAAACTATACAACTCCACGGCACGAAAAGTTACCGGACTCAAACTTCACGATATGAACTGTGGTCTAAAGGCGTATCGAAATGAAGTCGTAAAAAATATCGAAGTGTATGGCGACATGCACCGCTATATACCCTATCTGGCAAAAAACGCGGGATTTACTCGTATTGGCGAAAAAGTGGTTCAGCACCGTAAACGTGAGTTTGGCGAATCCAAGTTCGGAATGAATCGGTTTGTAAACGGCTATTTGGATCTAATTACACTCTGGTTTCTTTCTAAATTTGGAAAAAAGCCCATGCATTTCTTCGGACTTTGGGGTAGTTTAATGTTCATATTAGGAGTCATCGCGGTAATAATAGTTGGCGTAAATAAGTTGATGGCTTTATCTAACCATGTGCCGGCTCGATTGGTTACCGATAGTCCCTATTTCTACCTGTCGTTAGTTGCCATGATTTTAGGCACTTTACTTTTTCTTACCGGATTTTTGGGCGAACTCATCAGTAGAAACGCGCCGGAAAGAAACGACTACAATATTGAGAAAAAAATATAACCGGAAATACACGACGTTTTTTACCCATTCGCGATGAAACAACTTTTATTAATCGGATTAGGAGGATTTATTGGCAGCATTGCCCGATTTGGAGTTTCAAAGCTCAATATTTCTTGGCAGCTACACCATATCCCGATGGGGACACTCACTGTCAACCTAGTGGGAAGTTTATTGATCGGGTTATTTGCCGGCATACTTGTACACCAAGTTACCTGGAGTGAAAATTTAAAATTATTTCTAATTACCGGAATATGTGGCGGATTCACAACCTTTTCGGCATTCACGTTTGAAAACCTTCAACTGATACGAGAAGGATACGTTACCGCGTCAATTATATACCTGACGATAAGTATCTTATTGGGCATATTGGCTGTTTTGTGCGGAATCTGGATGGCAAAGTGGCTTGTTAATTGATTGGATAGCAGAATATTACCTTTTAATTTGATTTTTTGATCTGTTACGACATGGATACGTTAAAATTCATCATACCCGTACTTTTAGTCCTACTTGTGGCTTACTATTTGTTGTATCGTTTTTTCAAAAACGAGAGTGAACGGCGCGAATTGGAGTTAAAAAAGATGAACTTGCAAATCGTAACCCCTACCCGATTACGCGCTTACGAAAGACTGGCGTTATTTTTGGAGAGAATAAATCCAAACAATATGCTGGTCAATAAGTTTGAAGGTTCGGGCAATTGTATTGAATTTCAGACAGCCATACTGAATGATATCCGTCGCGAATTTGAACACAACGCGTCTCAGCAAATCTATGTAAGTGAAATGCTCTGGGAAGAAATTGAAGAAGTGCGGGATGATTTAGTACAACTGATCAATTCGGCGGCAACGCAGTGCAAACCGGAAGAACCTGCCGCAAATCTGGCAAATATTGTCATTCAAGTTTACAATACACCTGAAGAAACCGCATTGAGTATAGCCTTACAAACACTGAAAGAAGAAGTAAAAACTCTTTTCTGATGAAGATAAAAGTAATTTACATATTGACATTAATCATTTTAGCGCTTGCTACAAATGCTTGCTACACAGATGACACCTGTCGCAAAGACCGAGGCGTAGAAATGGGAATGAATTTTTACTTGGATAGCATTAATCGGCAAAACAACCGGTTAACGTTTGTAAAATTAACCATTGACAGTCTTTGGATACAAGGAATAGGTTCTGATTCAATAATTTATAATAATAAAAAGCTCGTAAATTCCGTTAAACTACCGTTAAACTATTTTGAAGAAGAATCGCAATTCCGAATGGTCTTTAATACGATTACAGATACCATTACCATAAAACACCGCAATGCGGATCATTATATCTCGTTAGAATGTGGATATATCCGTACCTTTGAGATTGATACCGTTTTTACAACCGGAAATTTCATTGACAGCATCGCTATCCCGAATCCATCCGTAAACACGCTTTATGTCGAAAATATTCAACTATATCATCATAAGTAGCTTATTTGCTTTTGGTTTGGCATTTACCGCTTCAGCCCAAGACAACAAGGTTTCCGAGGAAAAAGTTGACTCTGTCAAAGAACCACTTTTTCAGGGATTCTTCGTCGAAGTGGATGTCGCCCCTTTGATAGAAAACAACCTTATCAACAAATACGCTTATTCCTACCAAGGAAACCTGATGATAAACCTGCGGAATCGCTTTTTTCCTTTGGTAGAAGTGGGCTATGGTGGTGGAGAACAAACCAATTCGACCGGTATTTATTTCAAATCGTCAGGTGTGTTTGAGAAAATAGGTATCGATCTTCGGCTCTTGAAACCTAAACCTGAAGCGACTATCAAAAACAATTATTTATTAGGCGGAGTTCGTATAGGAATGAGCCACTTCAACTACACGCTGAACAATGCCATCTTGACTGATCCCTACTGGGGAGAAACACAAACTTTGAATCAAAACGATCTTTCCGTTACTAAACTTTGGTTTGAAATTGTCGCGGGATTACGAGTTTCGGTTCACAAAAACATTTACATGGGCTGGAATATTCGTAATAAAAGATTATTAAGCAAAGTACCGGAAGGTCAAACAACGCCTTGGTATATTCCGGGATACGGTATCGGAAATTCGGCGATATGGGGATTTAGCTATATTGTCGGATACCGGTTTTAATCTTGTCAAAGATTAAAAAAAAAGAGAAATAACAACATAAACACTATTTTAACTAACTATGAACTCTACAAAATCAATGAACACGGCTGCCGACAATATTCGTGTCTTGTCCGCGGCTATGGTTGAAAAAGCCAATTCGGGTCATCCGGGTGGTGCCATGGGAGGTGCTGATTTTATCAACGTACTTTATTCCGAATTTCTGGAATACGATCCACAAAATCCTCGCTGGGAAGGCAGAGACCGTTTTTTTCTTGATCCCGGACACATGTCTGCCATGCTATATTCAGTACTTTCCTTTACCGGCAAATACACAATGGATGATTTGAAGCAATTTCGTCAATGGGAAAGTGTAACGCCGGGACACCCGGAACTCGATGTAGATAGAGGGATAGAAAATACATCCGGACCACTCGGACAAGGACATACATTTGCCGTCGGTGCCGCTATTGCCGCCAAATTTCTGAAACAACGATTCGGCGACTCCATGAATCAGACCATCTACGCTTATATATCCGACGGGGGCGTACAAGAAGAAATCTCACAAGGAGCAGGACGTATCGCGGGACATTTGGGATTGAATAATCTGATTATGTTTTACGACTCAAACAACGTACAGCTTTCTACTTATACCCGATCCGTTACCAGCGAAGACGTGGCGATGAAATACCGCGCTTGGGGGTGGAACGTGATTGAAATCAATGGAAATAATGTAACAGAAATCAGAATTGCCTTAAGAGAAGCAAAAAAAGAATCATCCAAACCGACCCTAATTATTGGTAATACTATCATGGGAAAAGGTGCTGCAAGGGAAGACGGAAGTCCTTACGAGAATATGGTAGATACGCACGGACAGCCACTAAGCGGAACTGGTGCTAACTTTAACAGTACGGTAAGCACGCTTGGAGGAAATCCCGAAAATCCTTTCACAATATTTGAAGATACGAAAGCTATTTACTCCCGACGTAAAGATGAGTTAGAAAAGATCGTTCAAACCAAGAAAGATGTTTTCGATAAATGGACGAATAAAAATCCGGATTTGGCTAAAACGTACGATAAATTCTTCTCGGGAAAGGTTCCAGCGTTGGATTGGAAAGCCATAGAACAAAAACCGGGACAAGCAACACGCGCGGCTTCGGCTACGGTACTCGGCTTCCTAGCCGACAACGTTGATAACATAATTGTTTCAAGTGCAGATCTCAGCAACTCGGATAAGACGGATGGATTTTTGAAAAAAACCAAGCCAATCGAGAAAGGCAATTTCTCAGGAAAATTTCTTCAAGCAGGTGTTTCGGAGTTGACCATGGCTTGTCTTTGTACCGGAATAGCACTACACGGCGGACTATTCGTAGCGTGTGGCACATTCTTCGTATTCTCAGACTACATGAAACCGGCTGTACGATTAGCCGCGCTGATGAAACTTCCCGTGAAATACATTTGGACACACGATGCATTCCGTGTGGGTGAAGATGGTCCTACTCACGAGCCGGTAGAACAAGAAGCGCAAATCCGACTTTTGGAAAAACTGAAAAATCATCACGGCGAAAATTCCCTATTAGCTCTTCGCCCTGCCGATGTAGAAGAAACCACCGTAAGTTGGAAAATGGCTATGGAAAATACGGCTACGCCAACCGCGCTGATTCTTTCCCGCCAAAATATTACAAATTTACCAAGTGAAAATAGAAAAATCGATGCTTATCAGACCGAAAAAGGCGGTTACGTCGTCTCATGTGATGGCAATCCGGATGTAGTATTAATCGCTTCCGGTTCGGAAGTAGCTACATTGGTTGATGGTGCTACTCTTCTCCGTGAAAGTGGCATAAAAACGCGGATTGTGTCCGTACCTTCCGAAGGACTATTCCGCTCCCAATCCGCGGAATATCAAGAAAGCGTACTTCCAAAGGGCATCAAACGATTTGGACTGACAGCCGGACTACCGGTAACTCTTGCCGGCTTGGTGGGCGAGAACGGTACTGTCTGGGGATTGGAAAGTTTTGGATTTTCTGCACCCTACAAAGTGTTAGACGAGAAACTTGGATTTACCGCTAAAAATGTATTTGAACAAGTAAAAAAACTTTTGTAATCTAACGATAAATAAGCGTGAAAGATGCCAATGATTTCCACCATTGGCATCTTTCATGTGGTGAAACGCTTGCAGAATCGCTGATTAGATGTTGAAATAACCTGATTAATCACAAAAAAACAAAACGGGTACCAATTCGTCGGCTATATTTTCGTAATTTTGTTTCACGGAACATAAAAGTTCTACCAATTACTTACTTATTATGAATGAAATTGACTCAAAATTATTAGAAGTTCAAAATTCGACGTTTGCCGTAACTCGATGCATCAAAAATCTATTTCAAGAATTGGGGGTATCATCCGAACTTGTTCACTTTTTCAGTATGCTGTTGGAGGTGGTTATCGTCCTTCTCTTAACCTATGTCTTTCAATGGATAGCTCGAAAGATTGTCATTCTCGTCCTAAAAAAAATCGGTAAATCGACGAAACTCAGATTCGCGAATTTCTTGCTGAACAATCGTTTTCCGACTTTTCTGGCACTTACCGCGCCTTTAAGTTGGGTAAGGAGTACGATTCCGATTGTCTTTGAAGCTTACCCGGGTATAATCTCTTTTTTGGTTGGGGCAACAAACATATTTATTGTCGTAATGATTTACTGGGTACTCAACTCGGTGATGAAGTCAATCATGCAATATCTGATGTCGTTTGACGAATTCAAGGATAAACCGATTAACAGTTATATCCAAGTAGTTCGAATCATTTTATTGTTCTTTTGTGCCGCGGCGATTTTTACCATTTTGACCGGTATTTCCATAAAAGGATTTTTCACGGGAATGGGTGCCGCTTCCGCCGTCATGATGTTGGTGTTCAAAGATTCGATTCTTGGATTTGTGGCAAGCATCCAAGTTACCACAAACGATATTGTTCGACTGGGCGATTGGATTACCATGCCCAAATTTAATGCAGATGGAGATGTGATGCAGATTTCACTTACTTCCGTAAAAATTCGGAATTTTGACAACACGATCGTAACCGTACCTACGTATTCGCTGATTTCGGATTCTTTTCAAAACTGGCGTGGGATGCAAATGTCCGGTGGAAGACGTATCAAACGCTCTATTCCGATAAAACAATCGTCGATCAACTATGTAACAGAAGATAAGTTGAATGAGTACAAAAAAATTCAATTGCTTGAAAACTACATTACCGAAAGACAAGAAGCTATTATCAAATCAAACACGGATACTCAAGCAGACAAGAGTTTGTATTTGAACGGACGAAATCTGACAAATATTGGTCTATTTCGAAAATATGCCGAAGAATACCTTAAAAATCATCCCGCTATAAAAAAAGACACCATGATTATGGTACGACAGCTCGATCCTTCCGCGCAAGGAATTCCTATGGAGATGTACTGTTTCACGAAAACAATTAACTGGACAGAATATGAAGGAATCATGTCGGATATTTTTGACCATTTAACAGCCGCGATGCCTTATTTCGAACTGGGTATTTACGAACAGCTATCCGACAAGAAAAATTTGGAAAAAGTGCTTGATACTAAATAGAATCTACCGATAAAAAACTCTTATCGAACAAATAATAAATACGATACGATCACTTCTAAAAAAACGTATGTAGGTGTTTTGAGTTAAGAGACAGAATTCCTTTCGGTTTGAAGTTCTCCCGTCCGGTGCAGAAAAAGCAACTATTCATCAAGAACCAAAATAAGAATAGAAAAATCTGAAAGAAAAAACCAACAATGGCTATTGTTGACATGCTTAATCTTTTTTAGTTTATCCGGGTTTTCATTAAATTTTGGGACAGGAAGCAACACATCGGATTTGAGTGAATACTAATTCTCCGATAATCTTTGAATATCATTTTGAGACCTATTTTGTTTTTTTCGATGGCATTTGGTAAGCTATTCAATTGAGAAAAAAAAGAAAAAAACACTCAAAAGAACATCACGCTTAATTCATGTATTCTATGGTCTAATTTTAAAATATTAAATTACTTACCATCAGATTCTTTTTCAAATTTTGCCGTGAAAAATCTCAGTTGCTTCGGCTCATACACGAATTTCAATCCGGGAATACCATCACGTTCGCTAAAAAGATGTATAACAGCATTAGCTACATAATCCATATGCCGATAGGTATATACCCTACGCGGAATCGTCAGGCGGACAGTTTCCAATTTTGGAGCATGGTTTTTACCGGTATTCTTATCCCTTCCCGCAGAAACGATACCACGCTCCATGCTTCTTACTCCGGAGTATAAATACAACGTTGCTGCCAAGCTTTGCGCCGGAAACTGCTCCTGAGTAAGATGCGGACAAAAACGACGCGCGTCTAAAAATACGGCATGACCACCAACCGGCTCAATGATTGGTATCCCGGCTTCTTTCAACCTGTCTCCAAGATAACGCACTTGTTTTACCCGATGTTCTATGTATTCGTACTGCATGGCTTCCCGCAAACCAATTGCCATAGCCTCCATATCACGACCTGCCATGCCACCGTATGAAGGCATTCCTTCATAAACGACCACTAATTCTTTTGCATCGTTAAATAGCTGCTCATCGTTCATACAGAGAAATCCGCCTATGTTTACCAAACAATCTTTTTTCCCGCTCATAGTACATCCGTCGGCATAGCTGAACATCTCCAACACTATTTCTCGGATTGTTTTATCGGCAAATCCGATTTCCTGCTCCTTTATGAAATACGCGTTTTCTACACATCGTGTCGCATCGTAAAAAACTTGGATGCCGTACTTGCTTGTCAATTCACGAACTTCACGCATATTTCGCATGGAGACAGGCTGCCCACCCGCAAGATTTACCGTAACCGCCAAGCAGACATACGCTATACTATCAGCTCCTTTTTCATCAATTAGCCGCTTCAGTTTATTCAAATCAATATCTCCTTTGAAAGGAATATCCTGAGCGGCATCGTGAGCTTCGTCCCGAATTATATCCACAAAATTTCCACCGTTTCGTTCCTGGTGATAGCGTGTTGTGGTAAAATACATATTTCCCGGAACGTACTGACCGGGTTTGATGGCTATTTGCGAGAGAATATTTTCGGCACCCCGTCCCTGGTGAGTAGGTACCATGTAATTGAATCCGAAAAGCTCTTTTACTGTTTCGTTCAGATTATGAAAATTTCGACTTCCGGCATACGCTTCATCTCCAATCATCATGCCTGCCCATTGCCGATCGCTCATGGCATTGGTGCCACTATCTGTCAATAAATCGATATAAACGTCATCGGAGTTCAGTAAAAAGGTATTGTATCCTGCTTCTCGAATTAATTTTTGACGTTCGTTGCGTGAGTTCATTTTTACCGGCTCCACGCTTTTGATGCGATAGGGTTCTGCCGGATAATAGTTGTAGTCCATCGTTGTAAATTAGAAGTTAAGATTTGAGTTGAAATGAACAAAATTACAGTATTTAGATAAATATTCAAAGAAAATTCGATACAATATTTCTACTAAACGATTACATCCCCACCCCTTGGTGTCAAAATGACATTAACGGACAAAAAAAAGACACAAGTGAAGTGAAGTTTCTGCCAACTTCAACGAACTATAAAATTATTGATTTGTTAGTAATTTAAAGCAATACAAAAACATTCCATTCTTATTGGATGAAACAGCCATGTAAAAATACCTTTGACACACAAGGGAATGATTGATGGCGTGTTCCACGTAACTCTCGTCTGAAAAAATAAATTCTAAACGCATGAAATACAAATCGAATGTAGGTACAGCGGACCGAATTATCCGCTTGCTCCTTGCAATGACTTTGATTATTCTTTTTTATTTAGGAATCCTACCGAACATCTTCGGTATTATTGTATTAATCTTGGCACTTTTACTCGTGGCTACCTGTCTCATTAGTTATTGTCCTATTTATAAGCTAATGAATGTCAGCTCAATTTTCAAAAAAAAACGTGAAAACTAAAGTACGAATAAATCGGATTCGTCTAACAATTATTTTAGTTTTTACTTTGATTTAAGCGGAAAATTCTGTAAATTTGCACCAAATTTCAAGAAACTTAATTTTTAAAACAAAATAACAATGATTAAAGTAGGTATTAATGGCTTTGGGCGTATCGGACGTTTGGTTTTCCGCGCGGCTCAAGGTAGAAATGACATTGAAATAGTTGGTATCAATGATTTGATTAGTGTTGATTACATGGCTTATATGCTACGTTACGATACAGTTCATGGACAATTCAAAGGTACGATAGACGTAAAAGACGGTCATTTAGTAGTAAACGGCAAAACGATCCGTGTAACTGCCGAAAAAAATCCGGCAGACTTGAAATGGAATGAGGTTGCCGCTGAATATGTGGTAGAATCAACCGGTCTCTTCTTAACGAAAGAAACAGCACAAGCGCACATCAACGCGGGAGCAAAACGCGTTGTAATGTCCGCGCCTTCCAAAGACGACACCCCGATGTTTGTATGTGGAGTAAACACCAATACTTACGCCGGACAAGCTATTGTTTCAAACGCTTCTTGTACTACCAACTGTTTGGCTCCCATCGCTAAAGTATTGAACGACAAATTTGGAATTACCGATGGTTTGATGACCACCGTTCACTCAACAACTGCTACCCAAAAAACAGTTGACGGACCTTCTGCTAAAGACTGGCGAGGTGGACGTGCTGCATCCGGCAACATTATACCTTCTTCTACAGGTGCTGCCAAAGCCGTAGGTAAAGTTATTCCTCAACTCAACGGGAAATTAACAGGTATGTCTATGCGCGTTCCTACGTTGGATGTTTCCGTAGTTGACCTTACCGTGAATCTTGCAAAGGGTGCAAGTTACAATGAAATTTGCGCAGCCATGAAAGAAGCTTCCGAAGGAGAACTGAAAGGCATACTCGGATACACAGAAGACGACGTGGTATCTTCAGACTTTATTGGCGAAGCACGTACTTCCGTATTCGACGCAAAAGCAGGTATCGCACTAACAGACAAATTTGTAAAAGTAGTAAGCTGGTACGACAACGAATGGGGATACTCCAATAAAGTACTCGATCTTATTGCCGTAATGAATAAGACAAAATAATTTGTTAGCTGTTTAGTTTTACTACATTGTGAGACTAAACAGCTATTCTTTTAACAACCCGATATTAAGGCATATCTTTAATATCGGGTTGTTTCGTAAATTTTAGATTTTTGAAATGACAAATGTCAAGTTTCACAACATCATGAAACTTGACACAAAGGGATAAACAATTGTATCAAATGCTTGTTATAAAAAAAGAATCATTAAACCTATGGAAGAACTGAAAAACAAATCCAACAAAGAGAGTCAAATTTTAATCATTTTCGGTGTGAATGGCGATCTGTCTCGTCGAAAACTGCTTCCCGCTATTTTTCATTTGTTCGTTGACAAGTTACTTCCCGAAAAATTTGCCATAATCGGTAGTGGTAGCGATGAAAAATCCGAAAACTCTTTTCGAAAAGATGTAGAAAAGCATTTGACCGAATTTGCAAAAGATACCGTAGAGAAGTATCCGGACAATTTAGAAAAATTCTTGAATCTCTTTTATTACAAAAAAGTAAATAATAAGGTAAAAGAAGACTTTTCGGGATTGAAAACGTACACTGCGACTATTTGCAAGAAATTGGAAATTCCTGAAAATCTGATTTTCTATTTTTCCATTCCACCATTCATGTATGAAGTTGTAGCCGAGCATCTGGTTGAGTATGGAATGAATGACGAGAAAAATGGCTGGAAACGGTTGATTGTTGAGAAACCATTTGGTTATAGTTATGAAACGGCTTTGGATTTGGATGAAAAACTACATAAAGGATTTCATGAGCATCAAATTTATCGTATTGACCATTACCTGGGCAAAGAAACCGTTCAAAATATCATGGTAACCCGTTTCGCCAACGGATTTTTTGAACCGGTTTGGAATAGAAGTTATGTGGATAGAGTGGAAATTACTGCTTCCGAAAAAATCGGAGTCGGTAGTCGCGGGGGGTATTATGACACTTCCGGCGCCATGCGAGACATGATACAAAATCACTTGTTACAAGTACTTGCGGTTGTGGCAATGGATCCTCCCGCCATTTTTGACAGCGATTCCATTCGCAACGAAACGGTAAAAGTACTTCAAGCCCTTCGTCCAATAAGAGAGACCGAAGTCGGTAAATTTGTTGTTCGTGGGCAGTATTCCGATGGAATGCGCCGTGGCGAACAAGTCCCCGCGTACCGGACAGAAAACGGTGTCCCGAAAGACTCCAAGACAGAGACTTACGTAGCGATGAAACTTTTTGTCGATAATTGGCGCTGGTCGGATGTGCCGTTTTATATACGAACCGGCAAAAACCTGCCTGTACGAGTTACGGAAGTTGTCATCCATCTAAAACCTGCTCCCTTGCAACTCTTTAAACAACATTCTACCACTTTTCCTACTAATATGATAATACTTCGTATTCATCCCGATGCCGGAATCGCGGTCGATTTCGGCATGAAAATACCCGGTGCAGGCTACAAAGTGCAGAATGTGAACATGGATTTTCACTATTCGAACTTGACACAATCAAAGATACCGGAAGCTTACGAACGCCTTTTGCTCGATTGTATGATCGGAGATGCCACCTTATACGCGCGTGCTGACGCGGTACACGCCAGTTGGAAATTTGTCGATCCGATCTTGAAAGCATGGGAAGATGATGAAAGTATTCCGCTCTATACCTACAAAGCCAATACGTGGGGACCGGATGAAGCGGATACGCTTTTTGGGGACAAAAACCTAAAATGGCAAGACCAGTGCGATAAATTTTCGTGTGAAATTTAAGACTATACTTATCGAAAAGTACATTTTACTGATTTTTGAATTTCAAATCTTATGCTACATTCTAAAATTCACATCCAACCGGAACCGGAATTGGTGGCAGAAGCTGTTGCCAAATTGATTGTTGAACGCCAAAAATCGAAATTGTCCGCGCAAAAGTCACTGAATATCGCTGTTTCGGGTGGGAGTACGCCCAATATTCTTTTTGGAATGCTCGCGAATGAATATGCCGACAAAATTGATTGGACAAAAATCAAGATATTTTGGGTAGATGAGCGTTGTGTCGCGGCAAACGACAATGAAAGTAACTTTGGTACCGCCTACAAGATATTATTAAAAAAAATACCCGTTCCACAAGAAAATATTTTTAAAATTGACGGAGATAACGAACCTGTCGCGGAAGCTATTCAATATCAAAAAGTCCTTCAAGGCGAACTTCCCAATAAAGATGGATTCCCTGTATTTGACTTGATTCTGTTGGGTATGGGCGATGACGGGCATACGGCTTCTATTTTTCCCAATAACTTGGGTTTAATCCATTCGAACGAAACGGTTGTATCGGTAAAGCACCCACAGACCAAGCAACAAAGGATTACGATTACCGGCAACGTCATTTGCAACGCGGAACAAGTCGTTTTTCTTATAACCGGACATCCCAAAGCCGAAGTATTGGATTCCATTATCAACGAAAAGGGGGATTTTGAACGCTATCCGGCATATTACGTTCTGGCTGAATGTGATGCTGAGTTGTATTTGGATGATGCCGCCGCCGAACGACTTTAAGTTTTACCCGGCATTATCACTTGTTGTTAGCAATAATTTCGACATAAAAAACAATGGTATATACACCTGTCCACAATGTAAAAAAATAAAAATTTCTGAAGATGAAACAGCCATGTAAAAATAACTTTGACACACAAGAGAATGATTAATGGCGTGTTCCATGTGTCCTTATTGTAAAAGAATAAATTATAAACACATGAAAATTTACATTAAAAACATGGTATGTAATCGCTGCATTATGGTAGTGAAAAATGAGTTGGAAAACATCGGTTTTAATATAACAACTATCGATTTAGGAGTAGTTGAACTCGATAGAGACATCAGCCACGACGAGAAAACAACCATCGATAAACATTTACAAATGTATGGATTTGAGCTTATCGACGATAAAAAAAGTCATTTGATAGAGCAAATCAAATCTCTAATTATTGACTTGGTGCATTATCGAAGCAACGAAATCAAAACCAATCTTTCCGACTTATTAAGCGATAAGCTACATCATGATTACGGATACCTTTCCAACTTGTTTTCAGAAGTAGAAGGGACTACTATCGAGAAATACTATATTGCTCAGAAGATTGAGAAAGTAAAAGAACTTCTGGTATATGATGAACTTTCACTAAGTGAAATAGCTTTTCAGCTCAATTATTCAAGCGTAGCACATTTGAGTAATCAATTTAAGAAAGTAACCGGACTTACTCCAAGCTATTTCAAAAACGTTAAAGCCGATAAACGCAAACCATTAGATGAAGTGTAAATGATATAACTTATTTCAAAAATCGTGTAACACCCACCACCGAATCAGCTGCTACCTTTGTGTCGTAATTAAAAATCAAAAAACATGGCAGCAAATAATAACGAAATATACCTCCCACTTGAAGGCGTTGAGAGCGAGCATTGCGCAATAATCGTTGAAAAGGGGTTGGAGCGGATTAAAGGTATAAAAAGCCACAGAGTAGAACTTAACAACCGTAGAGCAACTATTACGGTCGAAAATCCCGATACGGTTGACGAAGCGATCAAAGCCGTCAAAGCGTTGGGTTATGGCGTTTCTACGACAAAAAAAACGTTTCCCGTATTGGGAATGACTTGTGCGTCTTGCGCAAGCAGTGCCGAAAGCATCGTAAGGAATCAGGAAGGCGTTATTAATGCTTCAGTAAACTTTGCAACGGGTAATCTTGCCGTCGAATACCTGCCCAATATGACCAATTCCACCGAATTACGAAAGGCGGTACAGTCGATTGGTTATGATTTATTGATTGAAAGTGAAAACAAGCAACAGGAAACGTTAGAAGCAATCCATACTCAAAAATTCCGCAAGTTAAAAACCAAAACCATCTGGGCGGTTATACTCTCACTACCAGTTGTAGTGATAGGGATGTTCTTTATGAATATGCCTTATGCCAATGAGATCATGTGGATACTCGCTACACCTGTCGTTTTTTGGTTAGGAAGAGATTTTTTCGTAAATGCGTGGAAGCAAGCCAAACACCGTTCCGCCAATATGGATACACTCGTGGCGTTGAGCACCGGCATTGCCTACCTGTTTAGCGTATTCAACCTGTTTTTTGCCGACTTTTGGCATCAGAGAGGTTTACACGCTCACGTTTATTTTGAAGCGGCAGCCGTAATCGTTGCCTTTATTTTATTGGGTAAATTATTAGAAGAAAAAGCCAAAGGAAATGCGTCCTCCGCCATAAAAAAGCTAATGGGATTGCAACCCAAAACCGTCGTCGTATTACAAACAGACGGGACGGAAAAACAGATAACAATTGAAGATGTGCAGACCGGTAACATTATCCTTGTGAAACCGGGCGAAAAGATAGCGGTGGACGGAATTGTTACATCGGGGAGTTCCTATGTAGATGAAAGCATGTTGAGTGGCGAGCCAGTACCGGTACTGAAAAAAGAAAACGAAAAAGTATTTGCCGGAACGATTAACCAAAAAGGAAGTTTCCAATTTAAAGCCGTTAAGGTCGGCAAAGAAACAATGCTTGCCCAAATTATCAAAATGGTGCAAGATGCTCAGGGGAGCAAAGCGCCGGTACAGAAATTGGTAGATAAAATTGCCGGTGTTTTCGTTCCTATCGTGATAGGCATCGCTATTCTTACATTTTTCTTGTGGTTCTTTTTAGGAGGGGACAACGGATTGGTACAGGGTTTATTGGCTGCTGTTACGGTATTGGTTATAGCTTGTCCGTGCGCTTTAGGCTTAGCAACTCCGACCGCTATCATGGTGGGTGTTGGCAAAGCTGCTCAAGAAGGTATTTTGATAAAAGACGCCGAAAGTTTGGAATTGGCTAAAAATGTAAATGCCATTATATTAGACAAAACAGGAACAATTACAGAGGGCAGACCGGAGGTAGCAGGCATTAAATGGCTGAACGATGACGATACTACCAAAGACATTTTGGTAAGTATCGAAAAAAAATCGGAACACCCATTAGCCGAAGCCGTAGTAAAATATCTTGACGGAACAACAAGCACAACTTTAACACTATTTGAAAGCATTACAGGCAAAGGCGCGAAAGCAGTCCATAACAACGAAACTTACTGTGTAGGCAATAAAAACCTGTTGGAAGAAATCAACATCGCGATTGCGGACGAATTACGAAACAAAGCCGAAGAATGGGGCAAACAATCCAAAACGGTTATTTGGTTTGCAAACAGCAAACAGGCACTCTCTGTAATTGCCATCTCGGATAAGATTAAAGAAACATCGGTTCAAGCTATCAAAGAAATACAGGATATGAGTATTGATTTGTACATGCTTACCGGAGACAACGAAGCGACAGCCAAATCCATTGCGGAACAGACCGGCATCAAGCATTACAAAGCGGAGGTATTGCCACAGCACAAAGCCGATTTTGTAAAAAATTTGCAACAGCAAGGCAAGGTGGTAGCAATGGTCGGCGACGGAATCAACGACAGTACAGCATTGGCTACAGCCGATGTAAGTATCGCAATGGGCAAAGGAAGTGATATTGCTATGGATGTGGCTAAAATGACCATCATTTCATCTGACCTAACTAAGATACCGCAGGCAATAAAGTTGTCAAAACAGACCGTAGCCACCATCAGGCAAAATTTGTTTTGGGCATTTATCTATAACCTTATCGGTATTCCGATTGCAGCAGGCATTCTCTACCCGATAAACGGATTTTTGCTCAACCCAATGATTGCAGGCGCGGCGATGGCTTTGAGTAGCGTAAGCGTAGTAAGTAATAGCTTGCGTTTGAAGTGGAAAAAGTAAAACCCGTGGTAAAAAGCCGATAAAACAAGACGAAAGTGTCAAATCCGAATAATACTATTTATTAATCATTCAAAAATAAGTATTCATAAAATGGAAAACAAAAAATTTCAATTCAAGACAAATATCAATTGTGGAGGTTGCATCGCATCCGTAAAACCACATTTGGACAATGCGGAGGGTATCTGTGAATGGAGTGTGGATACCGCCAATAAAGACAAAATTCTTACCATAAAATCGGAAGGAATTACCCAAGAACAAGTTTTGGAAATTATCAAAAAAACGGGTTTCAAAGCGGAGCCTTTACCGCGGATAAATTAAACGGTAAAAGAATCTCATGCTTAATTCATGCATTCTACGTTCTGATTTTAAAATATCAAACTAATTCTTTTAGATTGCTTAATAGCGACACCTAAAAAACAGATCATTCTTTTTATCATGTTCTGCGTCTCTTATCGGCTCGTAGTGTTATTTCCCTTTTTTAACCATTTTTTGTCGTTATTTAATGTTTAGAACAAATCTAAACAGCTATCTTTGTGAAAAATTTCACGGGAAAAATAGATAAATGAAACTTTCTGAACTAACCGAGGGAGAAAAAGCTTCCATTGTCAAAGTAGGCGGACACGGCGGTTTTCGCAAGCGTATTATTGAAATGGGATTCGTAAAGGGAAAGGTTGTGCAATCGCTCCAAGAAGCGCCTTTAAACGATCCGGTTATTTATAAAGTAATGGGATACGAAGTTTCACTACGAAAGAGCGAAGCGGCGCTCGTAGAAGTAATCGGCGAGGACGAAGTGCGCAAAACACTTCAAGTCGAGAACCCATCTGAAACGATTATCGAAGAAGAAGTCCGAAAACTTGCACTGAAAAAGAGAAAAGAAATCACGGTCGCGTTGGTAGGTAATCCGAATTGTGGCAAAACAACGCTTTTCAACATTGCTTCGGGGAGCAAAGAGCATGTGGGAAACTATGGCGGTGTAACGGTTGATGCCAAAGGAGGGCATTTTACGCAAGACGGATATCGTTTTCGAATTGTCGATTTACCCGGTACTTACTCCATCTCCGCTTATTCTCCGGAAGAAAAATACGTTAGAGATTATCTATCAAAGGAAAGTCCGGATGTAGTCATCAATGTGATTGACGCTTCCAATCTGGAACGCAACCTATACCTTACCACCCAGCTTATCGATATGCACCAGCAGACCATTGTCGCGCTGAATATGTTTGACGAACTTCAGAAGAGTGGCGATAATTTGGACTATAAGCATCTGGGCAAAATGCTGGGAATGCCATTTATCCCGATTATAGCTAAAACGGGATTTGGTGTTATCCATCTTTTCCGGAGTATCATCAAAATGTACGAAAGTACCCACATCGTTGACGAAGACGGAATCTTGATACAATCCTTGAGAGATGACACGTTGCTGGACGAATACCATCACCATGTGGAAATCGAACACAAACATGCTGTCAAGAAGACACCATTGGATTTAATCAAAGAAACCAATGGAAATGGTGCTGTCCAATCCCGACATATCCACATCAACTATGGCGCATCCCTTGAACCAAGTATCCGGAGACTACGAGACCTGCTTGTCGAAGAAAATCATCATTTGCAATCAAGATATTCTTTCCGATACCTTTCCATCAAATTACTTGAAAATGAATCGGATATTGTCCGGCTTATCCGGAAAGAACCTAACGCCGATAAAATACTGAAAGTAAAAGATGAAGAAGTTACTTTACTGACTAAAATCTTGAACACAGATATAGAAACAGCTTTTAGCGACGCGAAATATGGATTTATAGCCGGTGCTTTGAAGAAAACGTTCAAAGAAAACGGCAACAAAACTAAAAATACACTGACATCCAAGTTGGATTCTATTCTTATCGGCAAATTTTGGGGGTATCCGATTTTCATATTTTTCATGTACCTGATGTTTCAAGCGACCTTCTCCTTGGGTGCATATCCTATGAACTGGATTGAAAGTGGCGTGAGTTGGCTGAGCGAATTAATAAGCGGCACAATGGCTCCCGGACCTTTGAAAGATTTGCTTGTAGATGGCGTGTTGGGTGGTGTTGGCGGTGTCATCGTGTTTCTACCCAATATTCTCATTCTCTACTTTTTCATTTCATTGATGGAAGATACCGGCTATATGGCTCGGGCGGCTTTTATCATGGATAAATTCATGAACAAGATAGGCTTGCACGGAAAGTCGTTCATTCCCCTTATTATGGGCTTCGGGTGTAATGTGCCTGCCATTATGGCTACGCGCACCATTGAAAATCGCAACAGCCGGATTGTTACCATTCTCATCAATCCACTCATGTCGTGTAGTGCCCGATTACCGGTATATTTACTGCTTGCCGGGACATTTTTCCCTAAAAATGCCGGATTGGTATTGTTTGGCGTTTATAGCGCAGGCATTATCTTATCTATTTTTATTGCTTTGATTTTCAAGAAGTTCATATTCAGAAAAGATGAAGTACCCTTTGTAATGGAGTTACCGCCATATCGTATGCCGACCGGGAAGGCTATTTGGCGGCACACCTGGAATAAAGGCGCGCAATACCTGAGAAAAATGGGTACAATTATTTTGGTTGGCTCTATCGTTATCTGGTTTTTAGGCTACTACCCACGCCCGCATACAGGCGATTTGGCTACTACAGAAGAGCGAACCGAACAACTCGAAAACTCTTACATCGGAAAAATAGGACATGCCATCGAGCCGGTAATCAAACCGTTGGGGTTTGATTGGAAAATAGGTATTTCTCTGCTTTCCGGGATTGCCGCGAAAGAAATCGTAGTGAGTACGCTCGGAGTGATTTACTCCGGAAATGCGGAAGAAGATACTGCAACACTATCGGAGAAACTGAAAGTTACCACATGGTCGGATGGAAGTCCGGTTTACACTCCGGCTGTGGCGTTAGGATTAATGCTTTTTGTATTGATTTATTTTCCGTGTCTTGCCACATTTGTAGCCATTAAAAATGAAACAGGCAGTTGGCGATGTGCAGTCTTTGCTTTGTCATATTCGCTTGTACTGGCTTGGTTTGTGGCTTTTTTGGTAAGGATAATTACGGTATAATTTTTTTCAAAACTGAACTTTCTAAAAATACGATTGTTTTACCTTATATTACATGTTGATGCAACAACTTATCGTCATATTGATTGGAATAGTGGTTTTTGGTTACGCGTTTTATAAGGCATACAAAACCATCTCCCATAAATCTTCATCCGAAAGTAAATGTGGCAGTTGCGACAGTTGCGCACCAATACGTAAGAATTAAAAGTTTTTTTAGTGTGTGAATGTAAAAAAAGGGACAATGTGAATTGCCCCTTTTTTATCTACCCTATCTTCGTCTCGACGACTAAATATAAAACATGCCCCACTTATTCCGATATAAACGAATGCTAATGGAACAGGCTCATAAATTAAACCAAAAAAAAATTACGGCATTCAGGCAAGTCGCCTCGAATGTTTATGTGCTTTCCTACGCACGCGGACACGAGTTTACTTCAGGACAGATTGTCGCTATTGATGTCGAACCGAATGGAACACCGAGACTTTACAGTATAGCAAGTGGCGAAAGAGAGAAAGAAATCGATATTCTTTTTGATGAAAAACCGGAAGGGAAACTGACACCTATCTTTTCCAAACTGGAAGTTGGGGCTGAAATTTATGTTTCAGAAGCGTTTGGTGATTTTCGGTGCGATGATGCAGATGCTTGGTGGATCGCGTCCGGAACAGGGGTAGCACCATTTGTTTCCATGCTTCGTTCCGGTATGGGAAAAGGGAAGAAATTAATTCACGGCGCAAGATTTGATGAGAATTTTTATTTTTCCGATGTTATCGAAAAAGAATTGGGAGAAAACTATATCCGCTGTGCTTCACAAGATATGGAGACAAATTTCTATCGTGGAAGACTAACCCACAGGCTTAGAGACCTGAAAGCAGTACCAAAAGAGATAAGATATTATCTTTGCGGAAGCCCTGAAATGGTAGTAGAAGTACGTGATATACTCATTCAAAAAGAGATTCCATTTCAAAATATTATTTCCGAAACGTATTTTTAATGAGTGCTGAATGCTACTTGCAAACGCAACTGAATTCAAGAGACTTAAAAACAGTGGTCGGCTTGATGTTTTATAACGTTACCTGTCAAGTTTCACAACGTTGTATTTTCAAACAAATTATGGAAATGAATTACGTGAAACAAGTTTTTCAAAAGACGACAAGTACAATTAGGCTCTTTGGCGGGCAGATGTAGCTATCCGTTGTCATGTACCTTTTCAACAGTTCACAATTTGTCTAAGTCGGGACAACATAAAACCGTGTTTTTTTATTTTACCAGTTCTTCAAACAGTCGCTCGAAGGTGGCATCCAAGTCTTTTGTTTTTCCGGGGTGTACGGTTGATGTTTGAATTACCGCGCTTCTTGCAGCCGTTAACCAATCAAACCGCTCTGCCGGTTCGAGCAATGCAATTTTTCCTCCGGTCGGGTCTCCTTCAGCTATTTTGTTGAAATTTACTAAACTCTGCCTTATTTCCTCCAAATCCAACTCATTTCTCATCAGTTGAAATTTCTCGGGACAAAGATGAAACTCTACACGAATGTATTTTGCCTTGGTTGACGACATAATCAGTCCGATATTGAAAAATTCTTCCCTTTCAACTTTTGGCACTAAACGAATTACCGCGTATTGATATAGATTATCCTTTTGCATGTTTGGCTTCGTTTAAGAATAGATATGAATGCTCCAACCTTGTTTTTAAAAACTGATAATAAACATCTTTTATCTCATCCGGAGTCTCTTCCGTGTCGTCCCACCGCAACCACTCTTCCGGAATTAAATTAACAATTTCTCTTAATACTACGCTATTCAAAATGGATTTAGCATAAGCGTCTGCCTCGTCCAATTTTTCAGCTTGCGGAAGCAATACGTGATCTTTCGCATACACAAAGGACCATTTTGCCGCTTGGTCAAAATTCTTCCAACTATGGTGGAAGTAGAATGAAGCACCGTTGTCGATAATCCACAACTCTTTATTCCACCACAGCAGATTCGTATTCTTTACCGTGCGATCGATGTTGGTAGTGTAAGCGTCCAACCACACCACTTTTGACGCGAGAAACGGATCTATTTTTATGCCCGGTTCGTAGGCAATCGCTCCGGATAAAAAATGTAGTCCAAGATTCAACCCTTCTGAAAATTTTAGTAAATCCTGAATTTCCTCATCCCGCTCCGTACGTCCGAAATCAACATCCAAATGGGCGAATACTATCTCCGGAATTTTCAATCCGAGCACTTCCGCTATTTTTCCCCCGAGTAATTCCGCGATCAGCATCTTAACTCCGTGTCCTGAGCCCCGAAATTTTAGAACATACTTGAAATCATCGTCCGCTTCAGCCAGTGCCGGTAAGGATCCACCTTCACGCAAAGGCAAAATATATCGCGTTACGGTTACGTTCCTCGGTTGACGTGTGTCATTCATTTATCAGATTGATATTGCGTAAAAACGCTGTTATACAAATAGAATTATTCTTCGTGAGACAAGTCTATTTCTTCTTATTAGTTCCACCTTTCACTTTATGCTCATACTGATTGATGTAATCTTTCCAACTTTTGTATTCGCTTTGCTGAAAGGGGGTATTCATCTGCAAAAAATGACAATACGCGGCAGCCAATCCGTCTGTGGCATCTAACTGAGGAAGCATATCATCATGGGGAATCTTTAAATAGCGCCGGAGCATATCGGCTACCTGTTCTTTGGCGGCGCGACCATTACCCGTGATGGACATTTTTATTTTTAAAGGAGCATATTCGTAGATAGGTAGATCTCGGTAGAGCGCAGCTGAAATAGCAGTACCCTGCGCTCTTCCCAACTTCAACATGGATTGTACATTCTTCCCAAAAAAAGGTGCCTCGATAGCAAGACAGTCGGGGTTAAATTCATCAATTAAAGATAATGTCCGACTAAATATCTTCTGAAGCTTGTGATAATGGTCGATGTATTTCTTTAATTCCAGCACTCCCATCGCGATCATTTCAGCCTTATTCCCTTTCACTCGAATCAATCCGTATCCCATAATTGTAGTCCCGGGATCTACACCTAATATTATCTGTTCTCGATTCATTTATTAGAGCAGTTCCAAAACGGTTGAAAATGAAAGAACGTCCGAACCAAATAGTTCCGCGAGACTCTCTAACAGCTTTTCGGCATGCTCTTCATCCCAAACGGTCAACTTGTACATATCTTCAATTAAAAACTGCACCGTAACGGAAGTACCATCCTGATTCGCGTCATTGGTAAGTACCTTTGCTATCTGCGCGTTATTAAATCCACAATCAAGCATAAACGGAATGTGAATTTCTCGTAGCCATTTCATCCAGGGTCCGAATTGACGATCTGCCACCAAATAGGTTGTGTTGTAAATCAACATAATAATTTTAACTTTAACAGTACAAAAATACAGATTTAATTCTGAAAATTGATTACCTTTGCATTCGTATTTCAAAAACAGGGGGTTTAGCTCATCTGGCTAGAGCGCAACACTGGCAGTGTTGAGGTGACCGGTTCGAGTCCGGTAATCTCCACAACAAATACTGATAATCAGTCAGTTACAAAATAGGGGGACTTTTCAAGGGACAAAAGAACAGTTTTTAGCTGTTCTTTTCCTATTTTTGGTAGGTTGCATTGCAAATATAAAAAGAAATCCCCACGTTTCACAACGGAGGGACTTCCCAAATTGAAATTATCAATTTTGGTCAACAAATATTTTTAGCATTCAGCTTCTACACTTAATATCTCACTCAATTCTATTTCGGAAAGTGCTAACTGGCCGTTAAAGCTATCCGAAATATCCAACACTACAATATTATCCGGCATCAGTCCTAATAATAAGCCAGTGCGTAATCTATCGGCCGTTTCTATTGTAACATTTTTTCCTTTGTTTTCTGAAAAATCAAAATTAGTTGGTACCATAAGTTTTATTTTTTAAAGTTAGTAATTATATTCAAATACAGCATCAATCCGGCTGTCAGTTTTTAAATCCATCAATGCAAACCAAATTACATCCACCCTTTCGGTTTCAGTTCTACACTCAACTAGTTTTAAATGTAGTTCGTTTGCCCTGGTTAATAAGTCTTTTGTCATATTCTAATCTCCCTTGTAAGCGTTAGAATTATAATATCTGCTCATTGAATCGGCGTTCATCCAAGCGTCGGCGCTTTCGGTTGGTTTGTTTTTTCGAGCTTCGTAATCAGCTTTGATTTTTTTATCCAATATTTCAAATTTTACAATTTGTTCCCGGCATTCAGTAACCCAACGTTTAGCCCAATCCCAAGCTTTTTTGAGCGCTTCACTGAAAGTCATTCCACCTTTGCGGAAATACCACCAAGCATCCGCCATAATTTCTGATTTATTAAACCTTACTTCGTTTTTTAACTCCTTGTAAGTGTAAAGATTGATTTTGCTTGCTACTACCATAGTTGTATATTTAAGTGTTCGCTTTAATAATGTAATGCAAATATAAAGCTATTACTTTAATTAAGCAAACAAAGATTAAAGTTTTAACTTAATTTAATATTTAATTATTTAAGTTATCACTTTAATTATCCTATCTTTGCATTATACAAAGAAAAACAAACTATTATCATTATGCTGCAAATCAAAGAAGTAATTAAAAGTAATGGATTGACAAACAAGGAAGTTGCAAATCGAATGAATATCAGTGAGGTCGGATTGTCACAGCACATCAACGGCAACCCGAGTTATAATGTTTTAGTCAGAATTGCAGATGCTATCGGCGTTGATGTTTCAGAATTATTTGCTAAACCACATCCGATCTTCGGCGTTTTAGTTCTGAATGGTAAGACATACCAAATTGAAACTTTTGAGCAATTAGAACGGTTTTATAGTGATTATCTCGAAATAATAAACAACCTGCAAAAATAGGCAGATTGTTTATTTCTCATTTTAGGCTGTTTTTTGCGACTTTCATTTTTGTCATTGAGTTATTGCTATTCGTTAGAATTTGACTCACAATTTAAAGCCGGTGCCGTAATTTGTTGCGGTGTTTGTTATCATACGTATAAATTTCACACTTTCCCCATCTTCTCGCTCAACCGCAAAGCAAAGTGGATATTTATTTATTTTCGGACATCCGGATAGATCGTATTTTTTCTGACTATGAAAAATACAAAATTGACACGGAGCTAATTCCTGAGTTGGAACTGTAACAAATTCATATTTCGAAGTCTGAACCTTTTCCCCAATTTTTGAGTTTTTGAATAATTCGCTGTTTCCCACCATTTTGTTTTGATTATTAAAAAAGCTATTTTTGGATTTTAAGTGTATATGTTTTACATTCAAAAAAATTTACATTTGTCAAGTTCTTTGTGTCAAGTTTGTTAAGTTCTATAAGTTAAGTTATGATCATCATTCAAGTTAATTTGTCCCACAATAAGTCCCCAATTTTTACAACAATCTGATTATCTGACATTTTTATAGTACAATTACCTCTAACACCTGCTGTACATACATTTATTATTAGATTTTTATTAGTTTCTTTCGAAGTATTTTTCTCCCTTAAGTGTGTCGTATTCGTCACATTTTCAGGACGTGCCGAGTTTCACGCCCCGGATCTGTGTTAACTTAACAACTACATAAATGGACTAATAGAATGACCTAAAAGCGGATTATTATTATTTTTCTTAATTTGCCTATTTGCCAAGTCCATTTCTTGCGCTTTTTCTCTTTTGGAAACAAAGTCTAAGTTTGTTCTCTCTTTATCAAAATAATCAATTCTAACTTCGAACAGTTTTGTTTCCGTATTATAGAAAAAGCGTTTGTTTAATTCAATAAATTCATTTTCTGCACCTCCAATAATATCATTGAGCATATCAGCGGTGTGACAAATTTTATTAAATTCCTGAATCGCTTTTTTGTCAAGATAAATTGAATGTTTTTTAATAAAAAGTGCTTCGAAATCCTCATCAATCAATTTCACATCTCCATCAAAAGTGAAATAATCAATGTAATTTTCAGATTCAAAGTCAATTGCCGGGATCAGCATTTTAAAGTTTGAGATAAATTCTTTTGTTTTTTCCACAACTTTTTGTTCCCAGTCTTCCGTTAGAATACTTTCCCCTATCTTATCAATTATACTGCGTATCTTGGAGCTTTCTTGTGCTCTGTATTCATTTGAAATAATTGATAATGATTTATTACCGGCAAACGACAAAAAGGTCACTAAATCTTCAATATTTCCCCGGTTTGTTTGTAGTTTATTTTCAGTGAGAAATTGACTTAATTTTTCAAAGTCAGTTTGAGCCACTTTCAGACATTCGAGCTCAAATTGTACTGCATCAATATTTGTATAAATTTTTTCTTTCATAATAACATGCGTTTTAGGTCGTTAGTGATATTTTTTGTATTTTTAAGGTAATCACGAAATGGAAAAAGTGTCACATCTTTTTCTAATTCGGTTCCAGCTTCGAGCATTCGCGCGAATGTTCGCATCGTTTCCTGCTCTGTTGGTTTTTCTTTTTTTAATTCAGCTTTCATTGTTTATATTTTTTTTTAAGTTTGAGTTTTAATTTTTCAAGATTTTCGAGTTTCATTTTTTCTTTCTGTTCATTTACTTTGTTCCCAGAATACGAACAAACAAATCTATCTTTTGAATCCACATAATGCCGGATTACCTGCGGAGTTTCACCTGGTTTACACAAAATTTCTTTTATGTCAATTATTCCTCTCGAAGTAAAAGGGCTTTTTTTCAATTGGTGACTGCCTTAGTTTTAATATTTTCATAGCTTGAAATTATTTGAATGTTGTTTGTTAATCATGTTTTGACTTTTCGTTTCTTGCTATAGCGATCCCGCTTGCTACTGACTGCATAAAATCAATTTCATCAATTTTTGAATTTAGCCCCCCCCCTTTTTTTCTCCTTTCTAATTGAATTGATAACCAACTTGTAAAATGACTTTTTGCATCTAATATTGATTTTTCTTTTACACCCTCTGCATTTAATTTTCTCCAAAATTCTCTTAGCCATTCGATAAGTATTTCATTGCTTTTTATATTATGCCTATCAATTAAAGCGTTTAACCAAACTGTATCACGAATTAAATAATCTGTAAATAGTGAATCGCGTTCAATTAATTTTCTTTCATCAATTTTGGAGATAGTGTGTGTGAGAATTTCAACCGGTTGTATATTATCATTCTCATCCACTTCTACATCTTCATTATTATCTTCATCTTTATCTTCATATTCATTATCATTAGGGTTGTTTTTCAACCGTTCGGTTGTTTTGGGTTGTTTTTCATTTTTATCATATTCATTATCAATCGTTTGTGAGCTTTCAAAAACAACCGAATTAAAACAACCTACTCCATTTTCGAACTTAGGTTGTTTTTCAGGTTGTTTCTTTTTTGCGTTTTGATTACCTTTTGGGGCACCTCCTTTTTTACCATTTTCCCTATTGGTTTCAGTTTTTACTTTATACTTTTCTAAAGCTCGTTCCAAATCTCCTTTAATAAACTTAAAGGCCATTTTTTCAACTGGATTAAGATCCGGAATTTCACCTTTAAAAGCGAAACCTGTAATAGCCTTATAGATTTTCAGTTGAGACGCATCGTTTAAGTCAGAAATATTCTCCTCCCAGGTTTCATAAAAAACAAATGATTTCTTTTGCATTTTCGTTTGTTTTATTGGTTAATCCAATATCGCTTAAATCTGACATCTCCTTTCTCAATCCACTCATCGTGAATTTCAATCCCTTTTTCCCTAAGTATTTTGATATAGCTTCTGGGATCAGAATAATAAAGTTTAATTGAAATTTCGGTTGCAGAATGTTTCCCGGATTTCAATAAGTCAAAAACTTTTTTTTGTCTTTTAGATAATTTGTTATTACCTTTGTTAAGCAAACTTGAACATTGCTCTTCCCTCTGACTTGCACCTGCGAGTTGGGGGGATTTTTCGTTTAATGTATTCATTTTATTTATTTTTGAAATTTTTGAAAAGTTCTAAAGCTATTTCTACATCTACAATAATTTTTCTGCCTTGCTGGCTTATTGCTGGTTTTAGAAATGTGTCTTTGTACCGTTGTGCTGTTGGAGTGCTTACATTGAAAAGCTCTTTAATTCCACGAAGTCCGTAAACAAACTTTCGTTCTGATTTCATTTCGAGCGCTGGCTCTTTTTCGGAAAGTCCTAAAATTTCGGTTAATTGTCCGATTGTTACCATTGCTAGCGGTGTGTTTTTGTCAATAGTGTACGTCATAGTTGTATAAATTGATTAAAAAATTATTATCTGACACAAAAATACATATGAAAATACATTAACATGCTGAATTACTGACATTTACATCAACCCAATAGGGTTGATATTTTCATGTTTAGGTTGATTTAAAATAAAAAAGCCCTCATTTACAAGGGCTTACAATTTTGTTAGGGTTTATTTTATTTATTTTGGTACTCTTCTATAATTCCAAAAATTAGCATACCTAATGTTTGAGTTTCAAATTCTTTTATATTTGGCTTTCTATTATTTTCAGGTATTCTAAATACTTTTTCAAAAATACCTCTATAGCCTCTTTGATTTTTTTGACAAATAACTGCCATTATATTGTAAAGTGCTTGATACTTATCTTCATCCCAACTTAAATTTATATGTTGCTCATTACCGTATCCAAACAAACTTAACCAATTTTCGATTGTTCCATTCAAATATGAAAACCGACTATCTCCTGTGATATTATTATAAATCTCAATTAAACATGATTTTGAAAGGTCGGTTATTAGAGTTGGGTATATTGGCAATTCAACATTATTTTGGACAATAAATATTTCATTTTTAATAAGCCGGATTGTCCGGTCATAAACGCTCTCAAATCCAAAATTGATATTGCTCGTTCGTCTATTTATCTCCCATTCTCTTAAGCAGTTCATAAGATAGAATAACTTCTCATCCTTTGTCATTCCTGAGATTGCTTCTTGTATCTGATAGAAATTTGAATGTTTCATAATTTATCTATCAGGGTTTTAAGTTTTTCAATTGGTAGGTTTTTTATTTTTTCAAGCAAATCTGCTTTTTCATTTTTCTTATTGAAAAGGTTCATTGCTTCTTTTTTCTCGATACCGGCCACATCTTCATATGGTTTCAAGCTATTATACGAGGCGTGTCCGGTAAACGACATTACTGTTCGTGTCGGCATTCCCATAGCTAACGCGTTACAAATAAACGTCCTGCGTGCGCTATGTGTCGATAACAGCTGATATTTAGGTAATACTTCATCTATTCGTTCAGCTCCTTTGTAATACGTAGTAGTTATAGGCTGAGTAAGTCCGCAAAGCTCACCAATCTGTTTTATATGGTCATTTGCTTTTTGGAGTGCTATTGCAGGTAGTGCCTTATTGTCCGGGTAAACTTCATTCTCGTATTTCTTTAGAATTGCTTTTGAATAGTCATTCAATTGAATTGTAAGCTCGTCAGCAGTTTTTATTGTTGTAATGGATATATACTCTGAAAATACATTAGATCGCTTCAAATTCAGCACGTCAGAATGTCTTAAGGAAGTAAAGCAGCAAAAACAATATACGTCCCTGGCCTTTTCAAGTGCATCAGCATTTTCCGGTGTTAGATTTGTGTATAATTCTGTACCATCCGAATTGAAATACATTTGTTTAGCATTACGAAAATCAAAATTATAAACTGTCATCAATTCATGCCAATCTAAGAAAATAACTTTACGCTTTGGAATATCCATCTTTGGATTAAAAGTAGTGTATGCTAAATTTGAGTTGTAACCTTTGGAGCTGGACCATTTTAGGAACCATTTCAAAAAGCCCAATTGTTTGTAAATAGTTGAATTTCGCATATCCTTTACATCCCTTAAAAAATTAACATACTTATTCAATCCAACTTCATTTAATTTCTCAAATGTAAGTTTATCGTCAAAACTTAATAAGTGACTTCTAACGGTTGCGAATTTCTGTAAGGTAGGATAACGCCAGTTATTGTCTTTGCTTTCGGAAGTGACAAACTGATCAAATAAAACAAAGAATGTTTTTTCAGTGGATTGCGTTTTTGATTTGCCAATTAAGACATTGTATCGATCCCGGAGCTGATCAACGGTTGGAATAGTTTCTTTTACTTCAAAGAATTTTAAAGCGCTGTCAATATTGTCTTCAATCTTCTGAATTTCAGAATTAATATCTTTTGCTGGGACTTTCTTTTTGCTGTGAGTAGTATTGGCTTTACAACGTTGTGTTTTTGTGTCCCATTTATCTATGTCCACCCGGTAACCTACATTGAAATTTAACACTTTATTGTCCCACTTAATACGCACCCTTAACTTTGCATCCGGTTTGTTCTTTTCTTTGTCCGGCACAAAGTAAATATTTCGTTTTATTTCCATAGTCCCTAATTTTATTTAGGAACAAATATAGGGACTTTTTTTGTGATAATCAAATTTTATTTAATTTAATTTATTTGAATTAAAACACCGTTAAAGCTTTGTATTACATATTTTTGTAACTATATGATTGTATTTAATTTTATTAATTTATGGAGCGGTAATCTCCACAGTACAAAAAAAAGGATTGGCTTATCTTTGTACACCAATCCTTTTTTTTGTAAAACAAGATGCTATTCAACCACGTTGTACATACTATCCATGTAGAAGTCTTTGTTTACTTCATCCTTTTTACCTTGTGAAGTATTCGCGTTATATACGTGATTTATCCGGTATTTCTTACCTTCATAGAAGGTTTTCACAGCATCGACTTCGTCTTTCATCCTTTTGGCATTTTGTTGATTCGAAGCCAGTTTGAACTGATCGCCGGTTTCTTTTAAGGCATTCATGTAAAAACTCAAGGAATCTTTAGCAACAATATAAGCGGCATCGTTATCCAATACAAGCGTATCCAGCTTACCAAAGGAAATCGGCTCGTATAATTGAACATTCTTTTTCAGAAAATCCTTTACACCCTTTTCTGCCTTATCTTGCGGTTTGTTACCACAAGACACCAGAAAAAGTAAACTTAAAAATAAAATCGCAATCTTTTTCATGGCATGTTACATTTTAGAGATTAATTATAACAGTTACAAATGTAATGAAAATTTCGCAGAACTTAGAAGAATACGGAGGAGCAAAGTAAGTGCCTGATAAATAAATTGGTTAAGCGTCGTTTCGCTATATTCTTTCAATAAGCAAAAATGAAGGATATAGCGGGGTTAAGCGAAAGTTTTGCTACTTATCCGTTGCCTTTTCGGACTACCGAACCGCAACAGGATGACACTCGAAACAATCACTTAAAAAACCGCCCTAACTATCAAGGAACACTCGTTTATCTTCTAATATCGGTCAAAGATAGCCTTCTTTTCGGGCTAACCGGAAAAAGTAGGTTTTCTTAGCGAAAATCGTGTTTTCTTTCCCCGTTACGCTATGTTTTGAATGATTTCAAATAACTCTGTTTCAATTAATTTTGTAATTAAATAAACAGAGCAATGAGGCAAGAAGTAAAGGTGTCGTTTTACCTGAAAAAGAACGAAACAAAAGATGACGGCAAATGCCCCGTCATGGCACGGCTAACGGTCGGTAAATCAAAATCAGAAACCACGTTCAGCACAAAAATGACCGTGCCTGTATCCTTGCGGATATTATTTCAGGCATATCAGCCCCAATATTGAAATTGAAATCAGCGACATAGATACCCTCACTGTTGAAGAATACGATAATCTCTGCGGTGAAACGGAAAGAAAATACCACCCCATACGATCAATGAAAAAATATAAAAACGATATAGACAATTACAAATCAAACTCCAACAAAAATGGAAGGCAGATTCAACTCTCTAATGCAATTTTTTGAAAGAATAGATTTTTGGGGTTTTCAAAATTAAGTTTTTTCCTTGGTCTTTTGTTAATTTTATGTTGGATAAGTATAATAAATTTTTCGTCGATAGTGTCAAGATGTTGTTTTTTAGTGATATACTGTCTGATTAATCCGTTCGTGTATTCGTTTAATCCCCTTTGGTATGATGCGTAGGGATGAGCGAAAAAATAACTCGTATTTAGCCGTCTTGCAATTTCTTTGTGTTCGTAAAACTCGGTTCCATTGTCAGATGTGATTGAATGAACAAATTTTTTGTAAGGCAGCATCATCAAGACGATTTCTTTCAGTAAGTTTTTGGCGTTCTTTCCTTTTTTAAGTTTTCTCATCAATAAAAATCCGGTAGTTCTTTCGGTAGCCGTAAGAATCGCCCCTTTGTTTTCAGGGCCGACAA
>JBKEBE010000143.1:0-9608 GCA_047973025.1 Paludibacteraceae bacterium | reverse complement strand
TTGCGAGAGAAACGCGGCAGCTCCCAACGCGGCGGTCGCCAAAATCGATCCACAGTAACTTTCGTATAAATCCGCGCCCATTCCGGCAACATCCCCTACATTATCTCCAACATTGTCGGCTATGGTTGCCGGATTGCGAGGGTCGTCTTCCGGTATTCCGGCTTCTACTTTTCCCACCAAATCGGCTCCTACATCGGCGGCTTTGGTGTAAATACCACCACCAACACGGGCAAAAAGCGCCTGGGTCGAAGCTCCCATCCCGAAGGTCAGCATGGTAGTGGTAATAATTATCATCTTATGTCCGGGATCTGCATCGGCAATAAACGTATTTAGAACGATAAACCACAATGCAATATCCAGCAATGCCAAACCTACTACGACGAGTCCCATTACAGCACCGGAACGAAAAGCGATTTGTAGTCCACTGTTAAGTGATTTGGAAGCAGCCTGAGCTGTACGCGCGGATGCGTAAGTTGCCGTTTTCATACCGAAGAAACCGGCTAAACCGGAAAAAAATCCGCCGGTTAGAAACGCGAAAGGTACCCATGAATTCTGCAATCCAAAAAAAGCCATAACGCCAAAAATTAATGCTAAAACAATAAAAACAGCTATGACAACCTTATACTGCTGTTTCAGGTAAGACATCGCGCCATCGCGCACAAATTGCGCTATTTGGCGCATTCTCGGTGTTCCTTCGTCTTGCTGCATCATCGAACGAAAGAAGTATAAGCGAATCCCAAAGCCAAAATAGATGAAAGTGGGATTAAAAAAAATGCATTGTGTTCCATTTGTAAAAAATTTAGTGGTTATAATGATTAGAAAGTAGATGAAAATCTTATATGTCTGATATATGGCATCTTACTTTGTTTCCTAAAGTCCTTTTCTCTAACAGAACTTTGATACCTTCCATGCATTAATTTCGCTTTCTCTTTGTTTTAATTGATAAAACCGATAGGCTGTGATAAACGATTAGTTAGCCAAGTGTTTCACACGTTGTAAAAGCGTGGGTTGTGTATGATTTACGGATATATCTGCCGGATGGGGTGTTAAAATTGTGAGTGCCTGTTACGAAATCTTCTTGAGCGCGAAAATCAACTTGTTTAGCCGAACATGCGTCGAACAAGGATAATATTCGTTCTAAAACAAAATCGACAGCTAAAATTAAGCTAATAACGACAAATATTGTCTGCGTCATTCAGAGATATTTTTAACATTTAATCTTACAAAGATATATTTTTTAATAGAAATATGCAGATTAATCCGTAAGAAAGTTGGCTTTAAAAGATTAATTTTGCAAAATATACAAAAATGTAGATTCCGGCATATGGCAATGTACTTATGGACGATTGCAGTACTTTCAATCGCCATGTTTTTATCCGATTGGTGGTTCTTCAAAAAGATGAAAGAACACGATTTTTTTCGATGGTTCAGGTGGTTGTCGTTGGTACCGCTGATACTGTTTGTTGCCGTATTGTTCTATATTCGTTACGGACTTCCGCAAATAGATAACTACACGCTCGCGTCGCATTCAATGTGGGTTTTCGTCATTCTTACGATAATATACGTACCTAAAATCCTATATATTCTGTTTTTTTACATCAACCGGCTTTACAACCGAACCTTTAATCGGCAAACGCGCGTATTTCGGATTGCGGGTTTTGGATTAGGCATTTTCTTTGTTTCGGTTATTTTTTATGGGCTGATCGTTACGAGAGATAATTTTTATGTGAAACAGCAGGTTGTGGAAGTAAAAAACCTGCCAAAAGGGTTTGACGGTTACAAAATCGTTGTTTTTGCCGATTTCCACTTGGGAAATTGGAATAATAATTACAGCATTATGCATCCCATTATTAAGCTCATCAATGAACAACAAGGAGACATACTAATCTTTGCCGGCGATATGATTAATAACTTCGAGCATGAAATTCATGGTTGGGAACCCTATTTTATACAACTGAAATCCAAAACCGGATTAAAATACGCGATTTTGGGCAATCACGATTATGGCGATTATACCGACTGGGATTCGCAAGACGCCAAATCAGAGAATTTAGAAAAAACAAAACAGAACATTCGTGATTTAGGATTCCGATTGTTACTCAACGAAAATGAAGATGTAGTTAATCAGGGAGATACTTTAACGCTTGTCGGAGTAGAAAATTTTGGGTCGGGACATTTTGATGATTATGCCGATTTGCCTCAAGCACTGAAAGAGAGCAACCCCAACCGACTTAAAATCCTCATTTCACACGATCCGAACCATTGGAATGCTGAAATAACCTCAAAACACCCGGAAATCTTCTTGACGATTGCAGGTCATACCCACGCCGGTCAGCTCGGTTTCGTTCGAAATGGCTTTAAAGTCTCTCCGGCATCGCTTGTGTACCCACAGTGGGACGGGTTGTATAAGCATAAAGAGCAGTATCTTTACGTCAATCGCGGAATTGGAGTTGTCGGTATTCCCTTACGTATCGGTGTTCCACCAGAAATAACAGTTATCGAGCTGAAGCGCGGACTTTGATCACTACGACGAAGATACCGCTCGAAGCAGTAAGCAATATTTAAGCTATCTACATAAACAAAAAATCCTATCTGTCATATGAGAACAAATAGGATTCGCTAAATTCTTTAACTTTTTCTTAAGCCGGAAATATCGCATCTGAAGGACAAACATCAGCACAAGTACCACAATCGGTACAAGTATCCGGATCAATTACATAGATATCGCCCTCTGATATTGCATCTACAGGACATTCACTGATGCAAGAACCACAAGCGATACAATCTTCGTTTATTACGTAAGCCATTTTTTTAAGAAATTTTCGTTTATACTTATTTTTTATACAAAGGTATAACAAATAATGGTTACAAAAAAAAAAATTCTGCTATAAAATTTATTTAATCATTGTTGTCCGGTAAAAAATTAATATAAGGTAAAAAAAAGGAGCCACTCTTTTCAGATTAGCTCCCAAGTTGTATATCTGAAGTTACTACACCAAAAATATATAATTCAACTTTCGCAAGTGAAAAAACTTACTGATTTATAATAAAACAACAGCATATTGATTTGGTAAAGTATCTGTTTTTCAGCGATTTTGTGTCATTGAACAAAACCCAAGCAATATGTTGCGAGACAAAGATACAATAATACTTTCTCCAAATAACCGGCTTTTTTACTTCAAGTGAAAAACAATGGAAACAATTTTTGGTTTCATGCGCTCTTTGACATTTTCGGATAAAAGATTTGGATTATCAATCTCCAATAATTTCAGATATAGTAAACACAACAAACTTTTGTTGCTGTTACTCTTTCCGTTCTTCGAGATTAAAAGCTCATGGCATTATGCAGATTCAGCCTTATATCGTTTTCTTTCGTGCGGTAAAGACGTTTTTGCCGTTTAATGAATGACAGTTCGATTGACTGGTGTAGCTTGAATTACAGTTTTACAACACAGCTAATTCGTAAAGCAGAGAAAAATAGTGCGTTGGCTGTTTCAACCCCGTGTTGCTTAATTATCGACGATACCGATTTGCCTAAAACAGGTCGTCAGATAGAACTGATTGGCAAAATCTTCTCGCACGTAACCCATACAGCCGAATTGTCCGAAATTCTCAATATCGAAACCGAAATGTTAATGGAGAAATTATTCTCTGAAAATGAAAAACTTACAAAATACTTCAATTTCAAAAACCTAACGCAAGCAGGTTAAAGTGAGCTTGTGAAAGTTGAAATATTAAAATAATTCTTTTAAATTACTTAGATGAGTAGTTGTTGAAAAAAACAACTGCAAGATGAAATTTCTTCTGATTAAAATTCATACCTTTGCAAATGCGCATGATAAATATAGAAAGTACATATAGATTTATAAAAAAAGACTTATATCCTGTAAGTTGCGTGTATAAAAGTACTTGTATGAGAATGAAGCCGGTATGATTTGTAACATAATACCGGCTTTTTTGTTTCAAATAATGACTCTTGAAAATTTATAAAATAAACCTGTGATGATTTAAGGCTTATGAAAAATCGAAGTCTCGTATCGATAACAGACTACAGTAAGGAAGAAATACTGGAAATTCTTCAGTTGGCTACCGGCTTTGAAGCAGAACCAAATCGCAGAATGTTGGCAGGTAAAGTAATCGCCACCTTATTTTTCGAGCCATCCACACGCACCAGACTCAGTTTTGAAACCGCTGTAAATCGACTTAGTGGTCGAATTATCGGTTTCTCTGATGCCGCCACAAGTAGCTCGGTAAAAGGCGAAACCCTTCACGACACCATCCGCATGGTAGCCAACTACGCCGATGCCATCGTCATGAGACACCCGTTGGAAGGTGCTGCCAGATACGCTTCTGAAATTTCACCTGTGCCTATCGTCAATGCCGGAGACGGTGCCAACCAGCACCCTTCGCAAACACTACTCGACCTGTATTCGATTCAGAAAACGCAAGGAACACTTGAGAATTTACACATTACCCTGGTAGGAGACTTGAAATACGGACGAACCGTACATTCGTTGATTATGGCAATGGCTCATTTCAACCCGACATTTAAATTCATCGCTCCCGACGAGCTGAAAATGCCGGACGAATACAAGCTCTTTTGTAAAAAAAACAAGATACCCTATACTGAAAGACGAGAGTTAGCTGACAATTTCAACGATTCCGATATACTCTACATAACGCGTGTGCAAAAAGAACGGTTCTTAGATATGCTTGAGTTCGAGCGAGTTAAAAACACTTACACCCTTAAAAACGATATGCTGGCAAACAGCAAACCAAATCTGAAAATTCTACATCCACTTCCGCGCGTCAACGAAATTGACCCCGACGTGGACACCAATCCAAAAGCCTACTATTTTCAGCAGGCGCAAAACGGGATGTATGTTCGCCAAGCGATTGTAAGTAAAGTATTAAATCTGCCCGATAATTTGTAATATAAGTAATCTAAAGTATGAAGAAACTACAAGTAGCAGCTCTAAAAGACGGCACTGTAATAGACCACATTCCGGCAAAAAAGCTTTTCAAGGTGCTTGCCTTATTGAAATTGCAGGATTACGACAATATGATAACATTTGGTACCAATTTAGAAAGTAAACGGATGGGGGCAAAAGGGATAATTAAAGTATCCGGCAAGTATTTTGAACGCAACGAAATTAACCGCATTACACTGATTGCTCCCAACGCAAAGATTAATATTATCAAAGATTTCGAAGTTGTCGAGAAACTTCCACTTACGCTACCGGCAGAAGTGAAAGACATCGTAACGTGTCCCAATCCGGCATGTATTACCAATCATCAACCGATTGCGACGCATTTTCACGTATTTGAAGAAGATGAATCGATACTATTGAAATGCCATTTTTGTGAAAAAGAAGCCAAATTGGAAGAAGTGAAAATAAAATAAACACTTTGCGCTCTCTGATGAAAAAAATAACGACTATTCTAAAAAAGACAATCTTCAACCACTCATATCTTCTCCCACTAAAGAAATGACAAATTCTCATATATCATGGAAGCCCGGCACAATGATTTATCCCTTGCCGGCTGTGATGATTTCTTGTGGCGACACAGCAGAAGAGTACAACATCATCACGGTAAGTTGGGTAGGAACAGTCTGTACCAATCCTGCCATGTGTTACATCTCTGTCCGACCGGAAAGACATTCTTATGAAATCATTAAGCGTACCGGAGAATTTGTAATCAATCTGACGAATGAAAAATTGGCTCGCGCTACCGACTGGTGTGGCGTAAGAAGTGGCAAGGACTTCAACAAATTCAACGAAATGGAGCTTACCGCTACTAAAGGAGAGAAGGTCAGTGCCCCAATTATTACCGAAGCACCACTCTGTATCGAATGTAAGGTAAAACAAATAATTCCGCTGGGGTCGCATGATATGTTTATCGCGGAAGTGGTAAATGTACAGGCAGATATCCAATACATAGATCCGGTAACCGATAAATTTGACCTTCAGAAAGCCAAACTGATTACCTATTCTCACGGACATTACTACAAACTTGGAGAAGAAATTGGTCGATTCGGATGGACCGTAAGAAAGAAAAAATCTCAATAAGCGTAATTTTAATTCAATCAAAATAGAAACAACATAATCGAAATAAATAACAATGAAACGAGACACGGAAATTTTTGATATTATCAAGCGAGAAAAAGAACGCCAGACAAAAGGTATTGAACTGATAGCTTCCGAGAATTTTGTAAGCGAGCAAGTCATGGAAGCCATGGGTTCGGTTTTAACAAATAAATACGCTGAAGGGTATCCCGGAAAACGCTATTACGGCGGTTGTGAAGTGGTAGATGAAAGCGAGCAAATCGCTATCGACCGGTTAAAAGAAATTTTTGGCGCGGTATGGGCAAATGTGCAACCGCATTCAGGGGCTCAGGCAAATATGGCTGTCTTCTTAGCGTGTCTTAATCCGGTAGATAAATTTCTCGGGCTCAATCTGGCACACGGCGGACACTTATCACACGGTTCACCCGTGAATAGTTCCGGTATTTTATATCAAGCTTGTGAATACAACGTAAAAGAAGAAACCGGCTTCATTGATTACGATCAGATGGAAGAAGTGGCTTTGCGAGAACGTCCGAAATTGATTATCGGCGGTGGTTCTGCGTATTCACGCGAATGGGACTACAAGCGGATGCGCGCTATTGCCGACAAAATCGGAGCAATCCTTATGGTGGACATGGCACATCCGGCCGGATTGATAGCTGCCGGACTACTCGACAATCCCTTGAAATATGCGCATATCGTTACGTCAACTACGCACAAAACCCTGCGTGGTCCTCGTGGAGGTATCATTCTATTAGGAGAAGATTTTCCAAATCCGTGGGGAAAAACCACGCCGAAAGGCGAAGTGAAGATGATGTCCGCGCTACTTGATAGTGCCGTATTCCCCGGCGTTCAAGGTGGACCGCTCGAACACGTAATCGCCGCCAAAGCGGTTTCTTTCGGAGAATGTCTGCAACCCGAATACAAAGCATACCAAAATCAGGTAAAGAAAAACGCGGTTGCTTTAGCGGAGGCGTTGGTAAAACGTGGTTTCAAAATTATCTCCGGAGGAACCGACAATCATTTGATGTTGGTCGATTTGCGCTCCAAATACCCGGAATTGACCGGAAAAGTAGCTGAAAAAGTGCTGGGCGAAGCCGATATTACCGTCAATAAAAATATGGTGCCGTTTGACAGCCGTTCTGCTTTCCAAACATCGGGAATCCGTTTAGGAACTCCCGCCATAACGACGCGGGGCGCGAAAGAGCCTTTGATGGAAGCGATTGCCGAAATGATCGAAACTGTACTTTCAAACGTAGATAATGCCGATGTAATAAAATCGGTAAAAGAAAAAGTAAATAAAACAATGCATGATTTTGCTTTGTTTGCATACTAAGAATCATTGAGTTTAACTATTTATAATTTATTGGCTGAATTGACAAACCGTAAATATCCACCAACCGAAAGCGATGTAAATAACGAAGCATCTGTATTTGCACTTTCAGAACATACAGACACAACAACATTCTACGGAATAAATAATAGTAACATACTATTGCTTAAGAATTTATATCCGACTATCCGTATTGTTGCCCGCGGACATATTGTTAAAGCAGAAGGAAGTGATGCCGAAGTCGAGCAGTTCAAACATACCTTGGGAAAATTGGAGCTATATACGTTGAAAAACAATTCGCTCTCTCAGGAGAATATCATTGAAATTGTTCGTGGACAGCAACCCACGGAAGTCGCGCTTGACAATCTAATTCTGCACGGGCTTAATGGTAAATCAATATTCGCCCGAACTAAGAATCAACAAAAATTAGTCAAAGATTTCGAAGAAAATGATCTGTTGTTTGCCGTTGGGCCTGCCGGTTCCGGAAAGACTTACACGGCTATTGCGTTAGCAGTTAAGGCACTCAAGAACAAGGAAAAAAAGAAAATCATTCTTAGTCGTCCCGCTGTAGAAGCGGGAGAGAAACTTGGTTTTTTGCCCGGAGACATGAAAGAAAAGGTTGATCCCTATTTGCAGCCCCTTTATGATGCCTTGCAGGATATGATTCTGTCAGCCAAACTAAAAGAGTATTTGGAAAACGGAACTATACAAATCGCACCCCTGGCATTTATGCGTGGGCGGACTTTGAGCGACGCGGTTGTCATATTGGATGAAGCCCAAAACGCGACCGTCAGCCAGACAAAAATGTTTCTTACTCGTATGGGTCTGAATACCAAAATGATAGTAACCGGAGACATCACGCAGATTGATTTACCATTACAACAGAAATCCGGTTTGATCGATGCCTTACAAGTACTGAAAAGTGTGAAAGGAATCTCTAAAATTGAATTTGACAAAGGAGATATAGTCCGGCATAAATTAGTACAAAGGATTGTGGAAGCATACGAAAAAGCGACCGTAGAAGATAGAAAAGGCAAAATTTAGCAAAAAAACTATAAAAACGTAAACAGACACATCGATTTCCATTCCGAAAAAAGACGATACAGATTAAACTTATGAATGCACTGACAAAAACTAATTTCCGTTTCGACGGACAAACAAGCGTGTATCACGGCAAAGTTCGTGATGTATATACCGTAAAAAATGACTTACTGGTAATGGTCGCGACCGACCGTATTTCGGCATTCGACGTTGTACTGCCTAAAGGTATTCCTTACAAAGGGCAGATGCTTAACCAGATAGCCGCACAATTTTTAGATGCTACTGCCGATATCGTTCCCAATTGGAAGCTTGCCACGCCCGACCCGATGGTAACCATCGGATTGCGATGTGAAGGATTTCCCGTAGAAATGATTGTTCGCGGTTATCTTTGCGGAAGTGCTTGGCGGACTTACCAAAGTGGCATACGTGAGATTTGTGGCGTGAAAATTCCTGAAGGGATGCGTGAAAACGAAAAATTCCCGACACCCATCGTAACTCCAACTACCAAAGCACAACAGGGGCTTCATGACGAAGATATTTCCAAAGAAGAAATTCTAAGACAAGGATTGGCAACCCCAGAAGAATACGAACTGTTGGAGAAATACACGTTAGCCCTTTTCCAACGGGGTACAGAAATGTCAACCAAACGCGGATTAATCCTTGTGGATACCAAATATGAATTTGGAAAACGGGATGCGAAAATCTACTTGATGGACGAAATCCACACACCGGATAGTTCGCGCTATTTCTACGCAGATGGCTACGAAGACCGTTTTACCAAAGACGAGCCGCAAAAACAACTTTCCAAGGAATTTGTCCGTGAATGGCTCATGGCAAATGGTTTTCAAGGAAAGGCGGGACAAAAAGTGCCTGAAATGACCGATGAAATCGTACAGGGAATAAGTGACAGGTACATCGAACTGTATGAAAATATTACCGGATTTCTGTTTGAAAGAGCTGAATTAGAGAGCATTGAAGAACGAATAGAGAAAAACGTAGCCAACTTTTTGATAACAACCTAAGAATTTTGTAATAATCCTTGAATTACGTTTTTCAATTTCAAAAAAAATAATACCTTTGCAAGTGCTTTGAGAGAAATTCATAGCGAATTAGGAGAGATGGCAGAGTGGTCGATCGCGGCGGTCTTGAAAACCGTTGAACTGAGA
>JBKEBE010000127.1:0-5003 GCA_047973025.1 Paludibacteraceae bacterium | reverse complement strand
TGCCAAATCTCTGATTTCTAAAGCAAAATCGTACCACGAGCAAACGCCTTCGTTGGAGAAATGAAAGATACCGTTATTCTCGCTGTATTTTTCGTTGGCTACAATAGCTAAAATTACTTTTGCCAAATCGTGGGCGTAAGTTGGCCTGCCCACCTGATCAAAAACCAAGCTGAGTTCATCTCGCTCACCCGTAAGACGTTGCATTGTTTTCACAAAGTTGTTGCCGAAGGACGAATAAAGCCACGAAGTGCGTAGGATAAAATAATTACATCCGGATGCAGCTACCGCATGTTCTCCATCCAATTTTGTGCGTCCATATATGCCAAGTGGCGCAGTGGGCAAATTTTCGGTGTAGGGGATATTGCCTGAGCCGTCAAATACGTAATCGGTAGAAACATGAATCAACAACGACCTGTGTTTTTTACAACTTTCGGCTAAATTCCGAACTGCAAGATGATTTATTCGATCTGCCATTATATAATCGTCTTCCGCTTTATCAACCTGTGTATAGGCGGCACAGTTGATGATAACCCCGATAGCATTCACGTGGATAAATTCGTCAACCGCGTTTCTGTCGGTAATATCCAACTCTAAGAGATCTGTAAAAAAGAAATTTGCCTCTAACGATTCGGACAAAACACGAATTTCACTTCCCAACTGTCCGTTTGCACCGGTTACAAGAATATTTTTACTCATATAAATTCGTCGAATAGTCAAATAAATCGTTCGATTGGCTTAACAAGGGGTTCCTTTTATCTTTTTCAGACAAAATCAATTCCCCTTTCGGCAGTATCCAATCAATGCCCAAACTCGCGTCATCCCAAGCAATGCCGGCTTCCGATTCGGGCGAGTAGTAGTTGTCACATTTGTATTGAAAAATCGCTTCTTCACTCAGCACCACAAAGCCGTGCGCGAATCCTCGCGGGATAAACAACTGGCGCTTATTTTCGGCGCTTAATTCTACCGCCGCATACTGACCTAACGTGGGAGAACCCTGACGGATATCTACCGCCACATCCAACACGCTCCCCCGTACCACACGTACCAACTTGCTTTGAGCCTGACGCCCTTTCTGAAAGTGAAGACCGCGGAGTACACCGTATTTGGACTTGGATTCGTTGTCTTGGATGAATGACGTATTGCAGACCTTCTCTTCAAACTCCTTCCGGGAAAAAGATTCAAAAAAGTATCCCCTATCGTCTCCAAAAATGCGGGGTTCAATGATTTTTACTTCGGGGATATTTGTTTCGATAATATTCATAAAAACGTTTACTTTCTAAAATAGCATATTATTTCTTGGGCGAAAAATTAGTCTAACTAATACTAAATGACCCTTTAATTCTACAGCAATGTGAAGCACTCTTGACTTGACGGTTCGTAACTATACGCGATGTCGAGTTACTAAGATTTTCGTGCAAAAGAGAAAAAATAAGGGGTTCCCATCGAGAAAGGATACGTCTCTATTACATGCGATTGATATAAGCGGTTTGTATTTTGACTATAATTTATTTGTTGAATGTTTTATTTGCCCAAGTAAAAAAATCAGTTAAGCTAAACACTAAAATATTTTTGTCTTTATTCGCTTCTGTTGTGTACTTTTTCTCTTTTACCGTATCTTTTAACCATTTAATAGCACCCCGTTTCCAACCTGCACCATCAATAAATATCATAATGGATTTTTCGGGCATTGCTTCTATCGTGTTCAGATAGAGATAAGGAAGTTTTTCATCAACGGAACCTTTGACTTGTTGCCATTTACATTCGATACGAATTTTCAAGTCGTACTTTTCTGAAACCAAAAGGAATTCTGTGTTTCCGCGGTGTTCGTAAACGGTTGTAAATGGAATGTTTTCAAGTAATAGTTCATTTCCGTATTTTTCTTTCTTTTTTTCCCAAGTACGGTATTTTACTAATTCAAAACCGATTGAAAGAATAAATATCAAATAATTTTAAGAAATTTGATTTTCTATTTTATACTTTTCAAATTCTTTTATTGCATTATTTGTACTACCAAAAAACAGCTTTTATCTTTTCTTCTCATTCTGAATTTTGCAACCATTTATCTTCCATCATACAATAAAAATTGATAAAATCTTGTGATTTCACAAGTAATATAATTTCTTTATTCATCATAATGTTACTATTTTAGCTAACTCAGATGATTTTGTATGCAAATTCGAAATCATCTCATAATCAACAAATTTCACTCTGTTTTTAATTTCTTTAAAAGCACCATAATTTATTTTCTTTTCAAATTCTAGCTTTCTATCCAAAGCACTAACGACATAAAATTTAGAATAAAAATCTTGTAAATCATAAAATTTCAGAAGAGAATTTTGAATATCTGTTGAATGTTCAACTTCAAAAAAAGAATTTGGCAACTTTCTTTCGTTAAACCAAATAACATCAACAGTCTTTGCTCTGTTCACAATTTCATTATATGAAAAGTCAAGAATATTAGAAAGAGAAGAGATATCGCCTAATTTTGAATTGAGATAATTTTTATTTTTATCTTGTGGTGGAATATAAGTTTGTAATCCTTTTAAATTTCCAATTTCAATTAGAAGACCTTGATAATAAGAATGATTAAATTCGATGTTCTTTTCAATAGATTTTTCGATATCAAATTTCTTTAAAATTTCATTTTTGTATTCATTTGATGCCCAAAGTCCCGGCTTAATTTTGAAAAAATATCTGTTATCCTGTACTATTCTTCTGATAGATGCATAAGGAGTCCTGGTAACCCAATTAGACACATCAACATTTTGATTTAAAAAACCTAACGTTGCATAACCACCATTTTTGCGTAATACTTCGATTACTTGTTCATATTGTCTCATATAGCTATGCCGTTTTTGCGTGAGGAATAGAAGTGGAAAGCCCACAATGAAGCGAAACGGAATGAGGACTTGTAACGGATAGTCCGACCGGTAGGGGTAAGCGCAAATATTTTTTAAAAAAGGTTCCGCGCTTTGATGCGTTAGAATTAATCATTCTGCGAGCAGGAACTCTGAAGATATTAAAATCGCTGTAAATCTCGTCAAAGAAATTATCATTGGGGTTCAAATTCTTCGGGTCTGAATTGCTGAGCATTACACTTGAGCCTTCTTCATTAAGATATTTGAACAAATTTGCGAGTTGAATTTGTTCATTGTCTTCAAATCCTTGTTTGCTGTATGATTTAAAATTTGAAGTTTTACTTATTGGGCGAAATGGTGGGTCGAAATATACGAAAGAATTTGATTTTAAGTCTTTTATCATTTCTTTAAAGTCGGCTTTACGTATCTCGGCATTTTGTAAAACTTTGCTTACCGCCAGCAAGTTTTGTTCATCACAAATTGTAGGATTTTTATAATCGCCTGCGGGTAAATTAAATTCACCTTTTGAATTTACTGTGTAAAGTCCATTAAAACAGGTTTTATTTAGAAAAATCAACTGTGAAGCTCTTGGAAACCAGTTTTCAGAGTATTTATTGTAGTCGATATTGAAACGTTGCAGGTTATAATTTGTCCTTTGGTCGTAATAAAATTCTTGCCTTTGAGTTTTGTTAAGTTTAAGATAGTTTTTTTCGTATCTGTACATAAAATCAATCAATTTTGATACGTCTTTTTGAATTACTTGATAGGTCAAAACCAATTCTTCATTGATGTCGTAAAGATAAGCGTATTCAATTTCGTACTTTTGTACAATGTCAAAAAACACAGCACCGCTACCCAAAAATGACTCGTAGAAATTATTTATTTTATTCTGTTTCAATCCGTTAGGATACAAGTCTTGAAACTTATTCAATAACTGTCCTTTTCCGCCTGCCCATTTCAAAAATGGTCTTGCATTTACATTATAAGGATTAAATAAATCATTTGCAACGTCTCTTTCGGTAAAGTCAGCTTTGTATTGTGTTTTAGTTTGCATGAACTAATTTTGTCTTCAAAAATACGGATTTTTATCTAAATTTACAGTGAGTTTATCGCTTTTATCTTTACACCAACCCACAAAGGCTACTTCAACAACCGCATCAAATACTGACCGTATTCATTTTTTATCATTCCCTGAGCTATTTGTTCCAATCGTCCGTTTGAAATCCACCCGTTTCGCCAGGCTATTTCTTCCAAACAGGATATTTTCAGTCCTTGCCGTTTTTCCAGCACTTCGATAAAGGTGGACGCTTCGGATAAGGAATCAAAAGTACCGGTATCCAACCACGCGAATCCACGCCCAAAAAGCTGTACTTTCAGTTTTTCTTCTTGGAGAAATTCTTGATTGACGGTAGTTATTTCCAACTCGCCACGCGCGGATGGTTGGATGTTTTTAGCGACTTCCACCACCTTATTCGGATAGAAATACAGCCCAACGACTGCATAGTTCGATTTCGGGACTTTGGGCTTTTCTTCAATACTTATTACCTTACCGTCCGCATCAAATTCGGCTACACCGTACCTTTCGGGATCATTCACGTAATAACCGAAAACAGTCGCGTTGCCTTTTTTGTCGGCTTCCGTTACCGCATTGCGAAGCATGGTAGGGAATCCGTGCCCGTAAAAGATATTGTCGCCTAAGACCAGGCACGCCGAATCGCTTCCGATAAATTTTTCGCCAATGATAAACGCTTGTGCCAGTCCATCGGGAGATGGTTGTTCGGCGTATTCAAAGTGAACGCCGTAATCAGACCCATCGCCAAGCAGACGTTTGAATCCCGGTAAATCGTCCGGTGTGGAAATAATCAATATATCCCGTATCCCGGCAAGCATCAACGCCGAGATGGGATAATACACCATCGGTTTGTCGAAAATAGGGATTAGTTGCTTTGAAATTCCCTTGGTAATAGGATACAAGCGCGTACCGGAACCTCCGGCGAGTACAATTCCTTTCATCGGTTTATATTATAGAATTTCTATACATTTATTTTACAAAAGTAGGCATTATAAATCGTTCTGCCACCCCTTGAAAAAAGAAAATACTTTCCGGGTTTTGATTTTAACAAACTGCCTATCGAAATTATTCCC
>JBKEBE010000094.1:0-7183 GCA_047973025.1 Paludibacteraceae bacterium | reverse complement strand
TACCATTTCGTCAGTAATGTTACCAGTACTCCAAACTCCGTATCCAATTGCCCAAAAATGTCGTCCCCGGTATTTTTTACTGATGTGAGGGAACTCTTCTTGTATTCTTCTTGAAGTTCTACCTTTTAGTTTTTTAACTAAATCACTTATGGAGATTTGCTTGGGAGATACTCGATATGAAGGTGTATGTGGTCTGAACTGACTACGCCTGAAAGAATTGTAACATCTTCAGTCATACAAATTTGTTTTATCAATGTTCTACATCTAACTTTAATATCTCCATCCAATACTTTATAACGATATTTTGTAACCCAAACAATATGAGCTGTAAGTCTTGAAATTGTGTTCCCATTAAATCGTTGTTTGTTTTCCATACTTCAAAAGTACATATTTCCACACAGTAGAAAGAATTTCATTCTTTCTTTTCAACAAACCTATGGACTTCCAGTCCATAGTGGTTTAGTTTTTTACCAATAGCATTATAGTGTCAGACTTGGTGCAGAAAACGTTCTGGATTTTAATTCGCTATCCAGCAAATAAAGTCCTTTCGCGTCATTACCGAACATGTCAAAACGTTTGCAGAGATCGTCTGAATTTTGTTCTTCTTCCCCTTGTTCTTTTACGAACCAATCCAAAAACTGCATGGTACGGAAATCTTTGATAGCATGTGCTTCCGCGTAAATATCGTAGATGGATGCCGTGATGTATTTCTCGTGCTCATAGGCGGCATCAAGCGGTTCTTTGAAATTTTTGAAATCATAGTGAGGCGCTTTTATTTCCGTCAAGGTTATTTTTTCGCCATTGTTCCTTAAATACTCGACGAAAAGCATGGCGTGCGCTTTTTCTTCTTCGGTTTGCACGTCAAACCAGTTGCCGAAACCATTCAGATTGTTATCGTAATAATAATTTGCCATATCCAGATACAGGTAGGAAGAATGAAATTCTTTATTTACCTGATCGTTCAATAGCTTTGAAATTTTTGGATTCAACATTTTTTTAATCTCCTATATTTTAGTTAGTTAATGAATCTTGTGTAAGAGTGATAAAAAGTAATTTTTATCATTTGATGTTCAAATTACAAATAGTCTTCACTTGAGACGAAACGTGATTTTCATAGCTGAAAAGGCTTTCGTTTATGGCAACTGTTTAAGCGTGAAATATCCCTTCGCTTTATCATAAGCCGGCAGTACATTTGCCGTATTTTCAGTCAGACAATAATCGACTTCGTTTTCACAGCCGTTTTGCCTTAGTCGCTCGAAATGTTCTGATTTGCAAATATAATTTTTAATATCGGATTTGGCAAGTCTCCAAAGTTCTACGGCAGCAATGCTCGCGTCCGATTTTAAGGTATAATCGGTATGTGAGGTTATTTTTTCAATAAATGAACCTGCAAAAAGTGCATCTTCCAGACAGAAGCGGTTATTCCAACCGGAACAAACAAGGATAATGTTTTTGTTTTGTCGCGTGCAGTATTCGGTCAGCGTAGTCATGTTGGAAAAGGAGCCGATTAAGATTTCGTCAGACTCAAGGGCTACTTCAACGGCACGTGTACCATTGGTTGTGGTAAAAATAATCTCTTTACCGGCGACTTTTTCGGGTGTAAAGTCAAAAGGCGAATTTCCAAAATCGGCAAAATCACATTTTAGCGTATTTCGTTCGGCGGCAACTAAAAACCCGTTGTTCTTCAATGCAAGTACTTTGTCTAAATCTGCCATTGTTCGGATTGCCAGAGTGCCATTTTGAAAGGCGGTACAGATGCTAGTTGTCGCTCTAAATACATCTATAATTACGGTAATGGCGTTTTCTTTCGTGTAAAACGGGAATAGGGCGGGGGAGAAGCAGACGGATATATCGTTCATAGCTTGTTGATTGCAGTTTGATTTGAGAGAGTAATATTATTTCCATTCCAATAATTCATGGTAAAGCTGATGAATGGGTAGTCCCATCACATTAAAGTAAGAACCGTCTATACGCTCGACAGCTACGTAGCCAATCCACTCTTGCACCCCATACGAGCCGGCTTTGTCATAAGGTTTGTAATTATCGAGGTAATATCCGATTTGGGAATCAGACAGTGGGTTGAAATAAACATCGGTAATTGCGTGAAAAATCTTAGTTTGCCGTAAAGTCCGTATGCAGACACCCGTGATGACCTGATGTTTTCTTCCCGAAAGGGCTTTTAGCATTTTTTTTGCATCGGTTCTATCGGTTGGTTTACCATAAACGGTATTATCGAGCCATACGATTGTGTCGGCGGTTATCAACAAATCTTCATTGGTCAACAAATAGCTGTTCGCTTTTTTTTCGGCAAGATAGCGTGGAATGTCCAAGTTTGCGATATTGGATGGGTACGACTCATCAATATTATTTGTAATTACTTTGAAATCAATATCTAATCCGTTTAAAAGTTCCTTTCGGCGGGGAGAATTTGAACCCAGTATGATGTTGTATTTTTGTAAATGTTGTAGCATGTAGGGTAATGTAGCGTTATTTTACCAAAAATAAATTGAAAAAACTGATTCCAAATTTCTGAGCCAGTACGTAATAAAAGACCAATGCGTACAAAATCCCTACCAACATAATGTATTTGGATAGGGTAGAGGCTCGATGAAAATCAGGGGAGTCCTTTGCCTTAAAAATCAAATATGCTAATACGAGCAAAGGAATTGTCAATCCAAAGATAATGTATCGGGCGGTAATGTCGTTTTCAAATAAGATGAAGTAATGGTCAGCCAAAAAAAGTGCGCCTATCGTTAGGACGATTAACGCGTAAATAAAAATTTTGGTTTTACTTATTCCCCATTTAATGGGCATGGTACGGCATTCAAGCTCCCTATCGCCGTGAAGATCTTCCATGTCTTTTATGATTTCTCTTACCCAAGTGAGTAGGAAAGCAAATCCGGCAAATCCGCCCGTCCATCCGTAAATTGATTTAGGAACGGGAGTTTGCGTTAGCAACATCCCGTAGTCTATTTTTAGCTGTGCTACGACGAGAATTGCAACGACAAAAACGGATAAAGCCGTAGTAAGTGCTACAATCAGGTTCCCGATCACGAACTGCCTTTTGTAACTTGCCGAGTAAAACCACAGCAGACCGGGAGTGAGCAAGAAAATAAGACCCAAAGTAAGACTTTGAGCTATTGCGGAGACTGTTAGACCGAACAAGATGCCTGTTCCTGTCAGGACTTGATAATACCGCATTGTATGTCCAAGTGGTATTTTTTCTCCTACTATTACTTTTTCGGGATGATTGATACGGTCTATTTTAACGTCGAAATAATCGTTAATAACATATCCACCGGCGGTAATGAAAGCCGTGGATGCGATTAAGAGCCAATAGACCAATGAATTGTCTGAGATTTTAAATCCGAACGTTTGTAGAAGAGGAAACGATACGGCATGTAGTATCAACCATTGTACGAAGGCAAGAAACAATAGATTTTTCCAACGTATTATTTCCAAGTAGGCGGTCATTTACTTGTCGTAAGTTCCATCTGATAAATTAAAACGTCAACTAAATCATAGTGTATGAAAGAGGTTGATTTTTTTATTTTGAAAAGAGTCTTGGCTATAAATTTTTGGGAAAGATTCAAATGCTCTAAGATTACTTCACCGCCAACAAATGCTGTTGCTTGAGCATGCTCGTAAAGATTTCGCGGATAAGCCATTTCCAATTCCGCATCTTGACGGACTAATTCGGGTTCAATTCCACAAACGAATAATCCGATATTCTTGGTTAAAAGCAGGTCAATGTTATTTTTACAAAAATGACTCAAAATTTCTTGTATGTCGCCTAAGTAAATAGAACCGCCAAGAATGATGTTGTCGAAAGAAGCGAGGTCAATATTCGTATCTTTCTCCAATTTGACGAGTTTAATATCCTGATCGGGTAATTTATCGAAAATATAATTTGCTACTTTTTCTACTGTGCCGTGCGTGGTGGCGTAAATTACTGCTGTTTTCAAATGTTTTTTTTAATTTATGAGTCTGCGTGTTTCTTGTCTTTCATTAGACTAATGTCAGACTTTTCTTCATTCTTGTTTGAGCCTTTTCTTGTCGAACTTAAAACGATAACTCCGGCGCCAATCAGCAATAGCGGCCAAATAAAGTTAGAAAGCGTCCTTGTCCAAAGAATAATATCCTTAAGATAGAGTAAAACTCCTATACCGAGCAATACAAGCCCGATCGATTTATTGTTGTGGGCGAATAAAAATACAATTCCGAATGCAAACGGTAGATTCCGCCAGTCGAACAGGAAATCTTCCACCGCTTCGGGAAATACGCCTAATTGTTTTACTAAGAATAGGAATCCGCACAAAAGTAGCGAAATTCCCCACGCTAAACGACTATCATCATTCATTGTTCTAAATTTTTAATTGACGGTATCGTCATAAAAATACGCCAACGGGTTGTTGGGTCTCAATATCGGTTTTAATCTTTCAAAACTTAGCGCGACTTCGATTTGTCCGGTACTATATGGAGCAATGTCATACTGGTTATAGACATAAACGATACCGTCGCCTGTAACATAAAAGTTGTTATTTGGTTTAATTTCAGCCTCGAAAAAATTAAATTCATTCAAATTAGCAACCGATTCAATCTCGGCGTTATCTTCCACTATCTGTTGCTTAATTAGCTGTGTGATGGAATTTTTGTAATCATCTATAAATAAACTTTGCTCTGTAAATAACCGAGCGTTGTGTAAGTCAAAATTATACAACAACCGATTGGTATTGCCGTGTGCTCCCCCCATAAAGGCGTAACGTTCGTAGCTGTACGAGAGTATCCTATCGTCCGAAAACATGGTTACTCCCTGAATCACGATCTCATTTTGCCAGATAGGACTGGGGTGTTTATCTTCCAATATTTTTTGAAGGAAAGGCTCATTGCTTTTTTTATATTCAGCAGCCAAGACATTTGAATATTTAGGTAGAATACTATCTAACGGGACGGCGTTATACATCTCGCCAAAAATTTTAGCTATGATTTGCTTGCGAACATTTTTTGTAATGTCGTTGTCTCTAAATTTTACGGGAAGTTCCACATCTGCATTTAGTCTCAAAGCGCCGAGCGTCGTGTCCGCGGTAAGCGGATAAACCGCGTGGTAAACAAAATTTTTCATCTCTATTTCTTGTGGTTGCTGACAAGCTTGGAAGAAAAACGTTAAGATGATGAAAAAAGAAAAGTATAAAGACTTATTCATTTGCATATTAGGTGTCAATTCGTACAAAGATACGAATTTGTTGAACTTATTAAGTCATTTTCGGTAGAAATATTAATTTTTTTGCAGGTTATTGAGATTTGTAGAAGGAACTTCAACAAAAACATTTTTTTCAAATAAAAAATAAATAAAAAGCAGAAATGAATTCTTGGCATCTTCTTTCTGAAATAATGAGTATGAAACACGAGTATGAAATTGAATTAATACCTGTATTCTCGGGGCTGTTTCTCAAAAACTAAAAAGACGAAGTGGGTAATAGAAAACCGTTTTAAGATATACTAAATTGACGATACACTATAGTCGGATCTTTTTAGGAAAGCGACTGATCAATTTGTAGGCAGATAAATGATCTCCATTGTGTTGGTGTTCTCTCGTTTGTAGTTTATCTTTTCTACGTTTATGGTGTAGTTGAGCGAAGCATCTGTAGCGGACGGGGTTATGTAGCGTGTGATGGGAATCGTTTTTTGTCCCTCTGTCATATACACGATACCAAAAACACCGATGTTTACAGGCACATTTTTGGCAGTAGTAAGACTCAGTTGAGTAATTAAATAGAAACTGTTGTTCCCCAAAGAGGTAGGAGTCGTGCTGTAGGGTACACATATACCGGCTCGTGGCGTTGCAGAAGCGGCAAACGAAGGGGCAAGTAACAAATTCAGAGAAAACCGGTAATAACCCGTTTTGGGAGCTGTAAACTCTCCTGTTGATACATCGAATTTGGTATATTTATCATACATTTCTTCATTAAACATGAACATCCGAATATTAGACCCCAGATTTGCTCCAAGGAAAGTATCACCAACAGAATCAGCAGGAGTTACCGGTGCTTTATAACGTACTAAGGCAACTAATTCGGGGGAGCGGAGTTTGTCGATCTCTATTTTGAGCTTATCTTGATTTATCAATTGTCTCCAGCTCGCGGGTGCGGTAGTGGAATATTGGTAAAGACTGTTGGCATGTACGTCGTCAATCGAGTCAGTTGGCGTACCGGCGTTGTTGTAGGTAGAGTTATAAACTATCAATCCATTGGCCGGTGAGGTTATGGTGGTTACGTCGTATCTTCCCGTAAGATTTACATTCGGTAAACTTACTCCTTTGTTGGAAGATACTACATCGAGAACGGCGGACGATTTTGGGTCTTTGGCGCCAATGCTTACAGGTCCCATCAAGTACGAGTTATCAGTAGCGTCGCTACCAATGGCGTATGTCTTATTCGTAGTCGCGTTTGAAGCTAAGAGCGCGTATTGATTTATCTTTATTCCGTAGGCATAGTTGGCAGCGGTAGTGCCTGTGGCAGAAATACTGGGATAACCGGATGCTCCCGGTATTTCTAAACCTGTAGCGGTGTGTGTTTTTCCGGCATCAGTACCGCCTGTTTTAGCTGCTTGTACATAAAAAGCACGTGCATTCGTTACAATTCCAGTGGAGGTCCCGGATCGGCCAACACTCGAAGTAACACCGTTTAAATTCTCTACAGTCCCCGAACCTACGGTTGCTGATGCCTTTACGCCTTGAAAATTGGTAATTTTTCCGGAGTACGTTTTTCCGGATGTTATTGTCCCATCAACATTGTATTTAAACGAGCCGATATAACTGTCCGAGTTTACTGCTTCCAAATTTGATATTAATCCGGAGCCATATACCGCCTGTCCCGAATAAGTACCTCTTTTGGTACCTAAAGTACCCGAGCCGATAAAATTGGATGAGAAGGTTTGACCATTATTAGCTACAGCGGTACTATCTGTAGAATTAAACGAAACAAGGCTTACTCCGTTTGTCGGATTTACCAAATTTTCATAAACGGTTAACCTTGCCGGTGTGGTGTTTAGACCTATCCCGGTTTTTCCCGTTTGGTAAATATTCTGTGTGTTGGTAGTGGCTCCGGTATTGGTGGCTACATTGTACCACGGTTCTGTGGCAGAATCGGCTATTCGTACCCACTTGCTCCCATCGTTGTAATAG
>JBKEBE010000102.1:0-1710 GCA_047973025.1 Paludibacteraceae bacterium | reverse complement strand
CGGAAAGGGGAATACCCGTTTTCTATTTTTCTGTATTCCTTTTTTAACGGATTTTACCACATCTGCTGTGGTCTGATGGGGCCAAGGCATGGTTGTTTTTTCTCCGGCACGGTTGAAAAACTCTGTGTAGGTCGCTACAGGATACACCAGCATCAAATGTCCGTTGTTCGGCATTTCGTACTGCATAGCACTATTGAACCCGTCTAAAGCAAATTTAGTTCCTGTATAAAGCGAGAATCCGGGAAAAGGCAGACGACCGATAACTGAGCAGGTAATCACGTGCATAAACTCCGACGACGGATTCAGTTCAATCATTTTTGCCAGCGAATAGAGCGGAGAGATTACGTTGGTTGAAAAAAGGCTGTCGATGTGCTCCCAAGATGGTTTTTCAAATTTTTCATAACAGGCGAAACCGGCATTGGCAAAGAAAATATCGATTCCGTCCAAGGTTTCGATTGCGAACTCGAATAAGGCATCTACTTCTTCGGATACGGAGACATCAACCTTGAACGGATAGATGTTATCCGCTTTGGGCAGTTTTTCGATTTTTCGCCCCGCCGCAACAATTTTTACGCCGGTAATGGATGCTAAATTTTGAAGTAAATCCAATCCGATACCCGATGTGGCTCCGGTAATGACGATTTTTTTATTTTCTAAGTTCATGTTTATATTTCTATCAAAATCAGATCAGAGATATTTATATAAGTCGTTTTGCCAATTCGGTCTATCTGTCTGATTATAGATTATTTATGGTCTTTCAATATGGTGTAAGCGGAACCCATATTTTCCAATAAATCCGAAGGCAATAAGCTTTCATAGGATTGCTCTTTCAGCACCAAGTCTCCGGCTAATCCATGTAGATATACGCCCAGTTTTGCGCTATCTTCGGGTGAATACCCTTGAGCAAGCAACCCTGCGATTATGCCTGTAAGCACATCTCCCATCCCGCCGACAGCCATTCCGGGATTACCCGTGGAGTTAAAATACACGTTTCCGTTCGGTGTACAAATTGCCGTGAACGCTCCTTTTAGTACAAGAGTTATTTTATATTCTACAGCCTTTTGTCGGGCTTTTTGCAGGCGATCCGGCGAGTTGGCAGATGTACCAAACAAGCGTTCAAATTCTTTGGGATGCGGTGTCAAAATGCTATTGGTAGGAATAAGGCTCAGAAAACGCTTGTTTTCAGAAATAATATTCAACGCATCTGCATCAAGAATACATGGACTTTGAATGGATTCCAACAGCTGAAAAAGAATTTCGGATGCTTCATTGCTTGTTCCTATGCCCGGGCCAAAAGCACAAGAAGTGTAGTTTTCGGGATTTTTAATTTCGGTTAAAAAAATAGCTTCGGGAACTGCTGTTTGCAAAATTTGACGGTTTTCTTCCACGCTGTGTACACTTAATAAGCCTGCTCCTGCCCGCAAAGCGCCTTTGGAAGCCAAAATTGCCGCGCCCGCCATGCCCTTTTTGCCTGCCCAGATAAGCGTATGCCCGAAAGTACCTTTGTGAGAAAATCGAGAACGTGGCTGAAACAACGGTCGGATATCTTCTTTTTCGATGTAAAAGTAATCGGTCTCGGTCTTGTCAATCGCATGGGGATGAAGCTGAATATCTATGACTTTCCATTCTCCGACGTATTCCTCGTTTTCGGCAAAAAAGAATGACAACTTCGGAAATTGCAAGGAGTACGTCAAATCGGCACGGACAATG
>JBKEBE010000041.1:0-4566 GCA_047973025.1 Paludibacteraceae bacterium | reverse complement strand
CGAGCTTGGCATCGACACTACGCCCATAGAAGGGTTTAATATTCCGGCTATGAACGAGTTACTTCAACTTGACACTGAAAAGGAAGAAGCGGTAGTTTTACTCGCATTGGGCTATCGGACCGAAAAAGAAGATCATTTGTTTGCCAAGCCAAAGATTCGGAAGCCAATGGATTTATTAGTAGAAAAAAAATAGGTGTGTTTCATCTGTCTTCCCATCCCGAGTGGAACTGAGAAATGAATGCTTTAATCTGCCTCCGATTTAAGGATTCTTTCTCCGTAGCCACCCCACGATAAACGGAATTTCTTGCTGTTCAAAGTATTCGTTTAATAAACCGAATACGGACCCGTCGTAATCGGAATTTTCAACAAGCGACCGCGCTTTTTCCAACTTTTCAGCAGATACAAAGTCGGTCATATTTAATTCTCCTTTTTCGACAAACTGATTCAGATGTCCGGCAATCGTCCCGTGGGTTAATTTCCTTTCACCTGCTATTTCGGTAATCGTCCGTCACGCATGATACTGTTCAAGTGAGATAAGTGCAGAATCACCTTTTTTCACTTTCGGCTTCTTCTCCTTCTTGGACTTTTTTTCTTTTTCAAATAAAACGGGCATATCCGGTTCTAACCCATTTTCTTCACAATAATCCCGAATGACCTCCAAAAACTGCTCACCAAATTTTTCGTATTTTACTTCACCGAAACCGTTGATTTTAAGCAAATCGGATTTGGTTTGCGGAAGATAATCCGCCATTTCTACAATGGTCTTGCTATTGGCTACCAAATATATCGGCATCCCCGTCTCATCGACAATGAAGTTGCGTAGTTCAAACAACATCCCCATCAATTCAGGATGTTTAGAACGTATTTTTTTCTTTGTTTGATTGCGTGAGTAGGCGCTTATTTTGATTTCCGGGAGTTCAAAGCTCTTCCGAAGCCCAAAATATTTTTCTACACTGAAGCCGTTTCTTACTCCTTTAATCCAATATTTTTTCTTCTCAACTTCCGTAAAAACATCCATCAAAGCTTCATCATACACTTTTGCTTTCTCTCGACTGTCTGTTACTGCCGGGGACTGTTTGAGTATTTCCGTAAGTTCATTTAACTTTTTCGAGAAATAAGTTTCGGACGCTTCCAGACGTAAATTTAATGCTTCTTCATTAAACGGGATTGCTTGCACCAACTGCGTAATTTGGATGCCGAATTGTTGTCCAACTTCGCGTAGCAAATCAACCTGCTCTTTGAGACTCCGAAGGAAGCCTGTCGTTTCATCTCCAAAAGCCGGCACAGAATCGTGCGTAGTCATCAACCATCGACTAACCGTAGTTGCCATCTGCTTAAAATCAAAGATTTGGATGAGCAACGACAAATAATAATCTATACGCGAAGATTGATAACTACTCTCCAATTGCTCCATCGAGAAATTTCCGGAAGAGAATTGCAGGACTTCGCTGTCGTTCCGAATCGAAGCTAAATCAATCTTACTCAGCAGTACCAGTCCTTCCAACGATCGGCAACGACTTAAAGCTACGTAAACCTGTCCTGCGGTGAATGCCGCCTCCGCATCAATCACCGCTTTGTCAAAGGTCAGACCCTGACTTTTGTGAATGGTAATTGCCCAAGCCAACCGAAGTGGAAATTGCTTGAAGGAACCGAGCAACTCTTCTGAAACCTGAAGTGTGGTCTTATCAGCTTGATAACGGACATTCTCCCACTCCATCGGTGTTACAGCAATTGTGTCCTCGTCCTCCGGACACTTCACATGAATAATACCCTTTCCCCAAGCAGTGATCACACCTATCTTACCGTTGAAAAAGCGACGGGGAAATTCAGTATCGTTTTTGATAAACATTACTTTTGCACCCACCTTGAGTTCCAACTATTCTTCGTCCGGAAAACTTTTTTCGGGAAATTCACCCCGAATTTCTGCTTGAAAAATTGTAGAATGTGTGCTGATTTTACGTAATTCTTCGCTGTTGATTCGGTCGGATTTGTAGTTATGAGTTGTAAGAACGATATAAGTATCATCCGTAGGCGGCACAAAGGACGGTGCGTAGCGACTATCTAATAATTTCTGCCCTTCGAGAGAAAGCCGGTTGTTTCGGACTTCATTCAGCAAACGGATAAATCCGATGTCTTTCTGCCGAAAAATTTTCTCAAACTCAATATGTACGAACGGTTTTTCTTGAAAAACGACACTATTGAAAAAATAAACACCCCTGTAAAACTGTGAAAGGATCTGCCACTCTTCGTTTTGAACGACCGGCGAAAGCTGGTACATATCGCCGATAACTATCATCTGCACCCCGCCAAAAGGTTCCGTAAAGCGATAACGGACGTGGCGAAGTACGGTATCAATCGCGTCCAGCACATCGGCGCGTACCATACTGATTTCATCAATGACAAGCAGTTCCAGCTCACGCAATACACGCCGTTTGTTGGACTGCATTTTCTGTTTGCTTATCAGCTCTTTTCGTCCCAATTCTGTCGGAAAGAAAGGTGTTATCGGCAATTGGAAAAACGAATGAATGGTCGTACCACCGGCATTGATTGCCGCGACTCCGGTGGGTGCCACGACTGCCATTTGCTTATCCGTCGTTTCGCGGAGACGATGCAGAAAGGTTGTTTTTCCGGTTCCCGCTTTTCCGGTTAAAAAAATATTCTGATTGGTCTGCGTAGCAAAAAGTTTGGCGTAGTCATGGGTCGTATAATTTTCAGACATTTTTTCACATTAGATGATTGACGATAGAGATATGCACAAGAATTACAAAATTAACAAGAAATGTATTAGAGTCGATATAAAATAGCTTATTACGTGTTTGTTTTCAAATATTTAACAATATGCCCATTTCTTTCCCGCCAAAGTATCTATTACGCTTAATTACGTTTATTTTTATATTTTTATATTTTTATATTTTTATATTTTTATATTTTTATATTTTTATATTTTTATATTTTATAGCGTATTTATACTATTTATTAACCCTTAAAATTAAATCGCTATGAAAAAAACAGTAGGATTTACATTGTTTATCGGCGTATTGTGCGCGAGTATGACTTCCTTAGCACAGGTAAAAGTGCAAAATGGCAGTTTGGTAATAAGCGAAAACAGCTTAGGTGCAGATAGGGCGTTTGTACACATCGATAAAAAGAGTACAACGAATTATACGCAATATGGCGTTTATTCGCGCATAAACCAAAAACACTCTGTTCCTGATGGAGATTGTATTGGCGTTTACGGTCATGCTACCACATCATCTACAACGGGTTATCCGGCTCGCTATGTAGGAGTAATAGGAAGCGCGTATAATCCGAATACTTTTTTCAAATATGGTATCGGCGTAGCGGGCTTGATAGGCACTACGGGAGCGCATGTAGGTGTTTACGGTGGAGTAACAACATCTCTACCCGCTTCATTGCCAAACGATCTTTACGCAGGGTATTTTTCGGGACAGGTATATGTTTCGGGTAAAGTGTCGGCGACATCTTTCGTGCTGTCAAGCGACGAACGGCTGAAACAAAATATTCGTTCGATTAACGGTAACGACAATGCTATTGGTGGGCTGATGCGCTTAAATCCTGTTTCGTATAATCTCAAACAGGTTGAAAAGCAAGATGTGTTATCAGACACGCGCGGTGCGGATTCCATTGTCGTAACAAAACGCTTTGACGAGAAATCTCAAGAGTTTCTGAAATCACATTACGGCTTTTTGGCGCAAGAGCTACAGAGCGTATATCCCGATTTAGTTTACAAAGGCGGAGACGGTTATTTGGAAATCGATTACGTCGGTCTTATCCCCCTGCTCGTATCTTCCATTCAGGAGCTTAACGATAAAATCTCCACGCTCGAAAAAACATTGTACGCCAACGCGCCACGTGCCTATGCGCCTGCTAAAGCGTTGCAGGAACAGGAAATAAACAGCGAAGCCGGAGCTGCCACATTATTCCAAAACGCGCCAAATCCGTTTAAGGAAAACACAACCATCGCTTTTTATCTGCCGGATAATGTGGAAAACGCCATGCTCTGCATTTACGATATGAATGGCAAGATGCTTGCTCAAAACAGTATTACCGAGCGGGGAAAAGCCGAATTTGTAGTCAGCGGATACAAATACAACGCCGGAATGTATCACTACTCGTTAATAGCGGACAATCAGCTGATCGACACGAAAAAAATGATATTAACAAAATAGGAGGTGTAAAATGAAACATTTTTTTTTAAAATTTACAATACTACTGCCGGTGCTGGCAGGAAGTATTTCTTCTTGTGGTAAAGATGATGACAGCGGTATTATGGGGAATGACTGTGAAATAATTACGTTTAATTCAAATTATTCAAATAATTACACTCACACGGACGTTTTCTTTGTTAAAGGTGTAAAGTTGAAAACAGTTTATCACGGTATGCAACTCAAAGTTATCGAAGATATTAAACAAAATCTACAAGAAGACAAAATTATGGTTTGGTGTAGTGATGGAAACTCGTTTAGATCTGAAAATGCCGCGTGGTACAATAACAATGATACATTGTACTTGTTGATTACAAAGACGGATTTGGAAGGTAATGAT
>JBKEBE010000069.1:0-8213 GCA_047973025.1 Paludibacteraceae bacterium | reverse complement strand
AGACTTTCAGTTTCTACAAATTTTTCACTCAAGTATTATATTGTCATTGTCATTGTTTTCGGGTTTTCTATGGTGTTCCAAATAATTTTGTACCATTTCGTCAGTAATGTTACCAGTACTCCAAACTCCGTATCCAATTGCCCAAAAATGTCGTCCCCGGTATTTTTTACTGATGTGAGGGAACTCTTCTTGTATTCTTCTTGAAGTTCTACCTTTTAGTTTTTTAACTAAATCACTTATGGATTTGCTTGGGAGATACTCGATATGAAGGTGTATGTGGTCTGAACTGACTACGCCTGAAAGAATTGTAACATCTTCAGTCATACAAATTTGTTTTATCAATGTTCTCCATCTAACTTTAATATCTCCATCCAATACTTTATAACGATATTTTGTAACCCAAACAATATGAGCTGTAAGTCTTGAAATTGTGTGCCCATTAAATCGTTGTTTGTTTTCCATACTTCAAAAGTACATATTTCCACACAGTAGAAAGAATTTCATTCTTTCTTTTCAACAAACCTATGGACTTCCAGTCCATAGTGGTTTAGTCATCCATGCAAAATGACCTATTGCAAACATCCCCAATAATAATGATTTTTACCCGAGAAAATACCCATAACTTAGGATTGTCAGATTAGCTCATAACACCGACCTTTGCATCGATTTCAACTATACAGATAACGATGAAAAAAGTAATTCTTTTTATTTTAATATTCTTTTCAACGCATTTTTCCCACACCATTCATTGCCAAAATACCGTAAAAATATCCGGTAAAGTAACTTCACCTGAAAATGAAGCATTAAATTTCGGAACGGTAGTTCTGAAAGGAACATCCTACGGAGGAGCTACCAATATAGATGGCGAATTCTCGTTTGAAGTGCCACAAGGAGAATATACATTAACCACGTCTTTTATAGGATACGAAACCTATCAGAAAAAAATACGAGTAAAAGCCGTAAAAAACGAAATTTTGAATATTGTCATCGCTCCCAAGACGGAAGAATTAGGAGAAGTAGTTGTAGTCGGCAACCACGTAAAACGGGTAAAAGAATCCGCTTTCAATGTGGTAGCACTGGATGTAAAAGAACTGCACAATTCCACAGGACAACTTACAGATGTTCTAAGCAAAGCACCCGGATTGAAAATACGCGAGACAGGTGGTGTCGGTTCCGACATACAGCTGATGCTCGACGGGTTCAGCGGAAAACATGTCAAAGTATTTATCGACGGAGTGCCACAAGAAGGAGCGGGAAAAGCATATAACCTAAACAACATTCCGGTCAATTTTGCCGAGCGCATCGAAATCTACAAAGGAGTAGTTCCCGTTGATTTGGGTACGGACGCGCTGGGCGGAGTCATCAATATTGTAACCAATAAAAAACGTCGAAAATGGTTTTTGGACGCGTCGTATGGCTATGGTTCGTTCAATACGCATAAATCATTCGTCAACTTTGGACAGACATTCAAAAACGGATTGATGTACGAACTCAATTTTTTTCAAAATTACTCGGATAATAATTACCGGATTAACAACAAGGTACAAAAGTACGACCACGAAACCAATTCGATGTTGCCACAAGAAGAAAAACTATATCCCGTAAAACGTTTCAACAATACCTTTCACAACGAATCCGCTATTGCGAAAATCGGCTTTCTGGACAAAACTTGGGCAGACCGCATAGTACTCTCATTTACCTACGCCAACCTATACAAAGAGATACAAACCGGTGTTTATCAAGATGATGTATTCGGTGAAAAGCACCGTTACGGCTATTCGCTCATCCCTTCATTGGAATACCGCAAACGAAATCTGTTGACAAAAGGGTTGGATGTATCATTCACAACCAATTACAACCACAACCTGACCACCAATGTCGATACGGCACGTTATTTCTACAATTGGTTCGGAGACAGACTTGCCAAACCGACTGCCGGAGAACAAAACAACCAATTCAGCGAGCAAAAAAGCGCCAACTGGAACGGCACATTCACGGCACATTATCGCATAGGGAAGGCACACACCTTTACACTAAATCACGTATCGAGCACATTTGAGCGCACAAGCCGGAGTTTGATACCGACCAATTCGACGTTGGAAAAATACGCGGTACCCAACGAAACGCGCAAGCACATAACCGGTCTCTCCTACCGCCTAATGCCTGCTGAGAAATGGAACCTGACCGCTTTCGGAAAACATTATAACTCTTTCAGTCGTGGCTCCGTATCGCTTGGAGACAACAACGTGGGTAACGACACGATTGTATCACAACACATCAGTTCGTGGGGGTTCGGAGCAGCCGGAACCTATTATGTATTAAGAAATCTCCAATTAAAATTTTCATACGAAAAAGCCTTACGATTACCTACAAATAGCGAACTCTTTGGCGATGGAGACTTGGAAGCCGGACGAAGCAGTCTGAAGCCGGAACGAAGCGATAATTTCAATTTCAATCTTAGCGTTGAAAAGCAATTGGGTGTACACGGACTATATGTCGAAGGCGCATTGATTTACCGCTACACACACGATTACATCCGACGTACATTGGCTACCGTAAGCAGTAGGAACTACGGGACTTACGAGAATCACGGACTTGTCGAGACTAAGGGATTCAACATCTCGGCACGTTACAATTACAACAATTTATTCGACATTGGGGGAACGTTCAACAACTTGAATGCCCGCGACGCAGAGAAAAAACTCTCAGGTACTTCCGGACAAAATTCGCTTACCTACGGACAGCGAATCCCAAACCAACCCTATTTATACGCCAATTTCGACGCGAATGTCTATTGGCACAATTTGTTCGCCAAAGGAAACAGACTGACTTTCAGTTGGGACAGTTTCTACCAAAACGAATTTCCTTTGTACTGGGAAAATTTAGGTAGCGCTTCGACTAAGATACGCGTTCCCACGCAGTTTTCGCACAATCTGTCGATTGCTTACAGCCTGAAACGGGGCAAATACAATCTTTCGCTAAATTGCCAAAACATAACGGACGAAAAACTGTACGACAACTTCAGTCTGCAAAAAGCCGGACGTGCATTCTATGGAAAAATTAGAATATATCTTCAAAAATAATCTCTTATTACTCATAATTTCTAAAAAACAACAAATATGAAACATTTTAGACTAAGTCTTTTAACGCTCCTTATTACAGGGACTTTGTTGACATCCTGCAAAGACAACGATGAACCTTCATTTGAAAATCAGAATAATTTCAAAGGCAATTACGTAATCCCGGCTACCGCCGGCGGAACGACCTATCTGCTTACAGCCGAATCGTTGGACAATGGTTCGGTAAGTGCGGTAGGAAGCGGTAAAGAATTTCTCGATCCGGTAACGTATTGGATATTCTACAACCAAAATTATTTCTACGGAATTTTATATGCCCAAGGCAACGCGGGAACGGGCGGATGTTATTATTTGGACAAAAATAACGTACCACAAAAGAAGTACACGTACAACCAACTCAACCGCTTTACCACGTATGGCAGTTGGGGAAATAACGTTATAACCGTCTCTACCGGCAATACGACCACCGTCGACGCGCAAGGCAATAAGGCGCAAGGTTTTTTGATCAACTATTTGAATGTCAACGATGGCACGAATAAAACGAATCAAAAAGAGATATTGGCGGAAAATTTTCTCGGCAATGGCGAAAAAGTAACGATGGCGGGAACATTGGAAGTTAACGGCAAGCTCTATACATCCATTGTTCCGATGGGAATGAGCCACTACGGTGTAAATACCTGGCCCAATAGCGTACTCGACCAAGATTATATCGCTACCGGTCAAGGTGGTAGTGCTTCAAGTGCTTACACTGCCGGTCAAATACCGGTTACACAAATACCCGACTCTGCATTCGTAGCCATTTACAGTGGCGATAATTTTGAAACATCTCCGGTCATTGCCCGCACCGGTAAAATAGGCTTTGCCTGCGGACGTTACCGTTCTCAGTATTACCAAACTATTTGGAACGATGACGATGGAAATATCTATGTTTTCTCCGGCGGATATGGTCGTACACAAACTTTAATAAGCACCGACGCTAATTTGAAAAAGAAAGCCAAGGGCACCTTGCCATCGGGAGTAGTCCGTATCAAAAAAGGAGCAACAACTTTCGATGATTACTACTGTAATCTTGAGACATTGGCAGGCGCTACCGGACACCCACTCCACCGCAGCTGGCATATTGGCGGAGATTATTTCCTACTGAACAGCTACGGTTGCCCGGTGGATGAAATCGCCACACTCGGCGCAAACGCGCCACGCAACGAATTGGCAATTTTCCGCGCATCCGAAAAGAAATTGATAGCTATTACGGGACTGCCCGCTACGGAAACAATTGTTTCGTTCGGATCGGATCCCTATCTTGAAAACGGTTATTTCTATCTCCCAATATTGACCAACGAAGAAGGCGCCAAGCCAACATTTTATAAAGTCAATTCACGTACAGGCGTTGCCGTCAAAGGATTGGTGGTGGAAGCGGATGGTGTCTCTACCGTTGGCAAAGTAGCTTTACAGCTATAATTCCCATTTACAAAACCATTTAGAACTGAGTCTGCCAAACGCATTCAGGCTCAGTTTTAATTACAATAACACGATTTCTTCTTTCATTCAAAAGAACAATAACGTTTGAATCAGGTGTGAAAAAATTAGTCTTATATACCGTATCATTAATCCTGACGTCAAATCTTTTATTTTCCCAAGAAAATAATTGCTTTGAAAAACATCGACTGTATTCCAAACTTCTACAAGAAGAAAGAGAATATCAAATTTTTTTTCCTGCAAATTACGACATAAATCCCGGTAAAGCCTATCCGGTCATTTACTTACTCGACGGAGAGTCGTTTTTCCCGATGCTTACGGTTATACAACGCGCATTGACGAGCGGATTCCTGACCGAGACACCGGAAAACATCATTGTAGGCATTCTAAATACTGATAGAATACGCGATTTTACCCCTACCAAGTCCGCACTCGGACGAGACGGGATAAGTAAAACGGGCAAAGCTGTTGGCGGTGGTAGCGATATGTTTCTGCAATTCCTAACGGAAGAACTCCGTACCGAAATCGACAGCCTTTACCGCACCAATAAGCAAAACACACTTTTGGGACATTCTTATGGCGGATTGTTTACGGTAAACACGTTGTTAAACCATACCGCGAGTTTTGACACGTACATCGCCATTGATCCCAGCCTTTGGTGGGACAACGCGAAATTGGCAAAAGAAGCCAGTGAAATTTTAAAAAACAGTACATTTGACGGGAAAACCCTGTATGTCGCAGTCGCGACACAACCCCGACCCGACCGCGATTACATTCATTTCAACGTGATGAATGATTTTTTGGAAAAGCAACTGCCCGGTGCGTGTACAAATGGTCTGGTTTATTATTCCAAAAGATTTTTGGATGAAAATCACGGAAGTATTCCCTTACCGGGAATGTGGGACGCATTCAAACAAATATTCAGAAATAAATAAAAAGAAAAACATAAAAATATGATTCAAGTATTAATTGATTTACTTTCATTCCTGAAAGACGTTTTTCCGCTTCTTTTCAGCACCGCGGTATTTGCCTTGCTGTTCGTTCTGCTGTCAAAATCGATAAAGAAGTATTACTATATCTATTACACCGTGTTTGCCATCCCTATGCTGATGGTCATTGTTCCTTCTATCCTGCAAATGTGCGGCATTGAATTATCGTTCAATTTTATGCGGATTCCGGTTTTGGGACAAATTCTCCGCGACTACATACATATGGCAAGTCTGGGACACCCGTTGCTCGTAATTATCATGTATATGGGGGCGCTTGATATGCGAAAACCGTATGTTCGAAAGTTGATGGACATCCGCAAGGAAATATCCATCCTGTCGGGATTTCCTATCCTAACCCATTCGTGGATACGAACCATACATAATTTCCCAGGTGCATTGAAATATTTTACCAATCATTCGGAGTTTATGGAAAATCCACGCGTTACGAGCGTATTGGGAGCCGGGTTTACCAATACGGCTTTGGTGTTGGGCATCGTGATGGTCGCACTGTTTTTGCTCCTTTGGATTACATCGTTCGATACCGTACACAAACGCTTGGGTGGGCATCGGTGGAAACAAGTTCAAAAATGGGCGTATGTACTCTATGCGTTATTATTCATTCACGCTATGGGTTTGCAGGTCGGACGCATGTTAGGCAGTGATGCAAGAAATAACAAGACTGAATTGGTCGCAAAACAAAGTGAACAGTCAAGAAACGAACCAACCAACAACAGCGAACAGCCCGGTAAAACCGGGCAAGACGCACTTCGTGAACAAACGGGTCGTTCGGAAACGACACTAAACGAAAAACGAGACGAACATTTTGAACGAGCAAAACAACAGGAAAGACCAGCACGTAACGAAACCGTCGCGAACCAACCTATCGAGCGTAAGAGCGAGAATACTGTTTCACAGGAACGAAGCGGAGAGAAAAACCTGAAAGCCACTTCCCAAAAGAAAGGACACGGGGTAGGCAAAGGACTTTCCGACATGAATGTAAGTAACACTGCGAAACAATGGATTGCTTTGCTCTCTTATTTGTTAATCTACGGGTCTTATCTGATTCTCAGGGTACGTAAAGCACGAAAAAAACAAAAAAAAAGGAGTATTTCCGCGACCAAATAGGGCTATTGTAACCTTACCGGTAAAAATTTATCTTATAAAAACAGCAGAAGTTTTTTTCTTCTGCTGTTTTGTTTTACTAAAGTCTATCTCTTGTTAGCACCAAATTCCTGTTTTCGTCTGAGAATACCACTTTTCTATGCCATTTCACTATATTGTACATGCTTCGCGTACACTTACCGAAATCTCCCCTCAATTACCTCCACCGGAAGGATTATTCGCATCTTTTCAATCTGTTGTATGCCTAGGTTTCCAAACGAGCAATGCAAGCAGAAACGAAATAACCGATGCGGCAATCCAAAAAGTAGCTGCCGGCATAAAGTTGTATTGAACAACAGTACCTACCATCACTTTGTTACTCTCAATGAGCCAACCGCTGGCAATATCCTGCAATCCGGCACCAATGTAACTGGCGATACCTACTATCCCTAACGCCGCTCCACTGGCATTGCGTGGCACGAGATCGACCGCCATCAGTCCGCCAATGAAACAGATGAGTACCCCGATTGCAATGCCAAACAATACCATGCTCAACGCATTCACCCAAACGCTATCACCGGAAAATATGAAAAGACAAAGCCCGATGGTATTGAGTATGCCAAAAATCAGTGCCGGAGCATTGCGTTTTCCCTTGAAGAGTTTATCGGAAAACCAGCCGGATAATACCGTCCCAAAAATTCCCAGCAACGCATTGATGGAGATAACCTGCGTGGCGGAAGCTAAGGAAAAACCTTTGACTTCCTGTAAGTACAACACGCCCCAACCATTGACAGCGTAACGGCTTATATACATGAAAGCGCTTGAAAGAGCGATTATCCACACGTAGGGGTTTTTCAGCACGGCTTTTTGTGTCTCTGCGACCGATCTTTTCTCCACGGTACCGCCGGTTTCACTTGACAAGATTTCAACAGGGGGTAATCCCTTACTTTGCGGAGTATCGTGCATGAAAATCAGGATGATGACAACACCAATAACAGCCGCTAACGATGAACCGACAAAGCCCCATTGCCATCCGGCAATGCCTACGACAGTTCCAACGAAGATAAATGATAGGAATTCACCAATGTTGTGACTGGCACTGAAAAAACCGTAGAAGGTGCCGCGTTCTTTGAGTGGAAACCAGCGCGAGAGTGCAATATTAACCCGACACTAATATAACGTGATATTAGTGTCGGGTTATTAGCTAAATAGAAGAAGTGTGATAAACTCAATCTTTACACAATGAAATTTGATGCAATTGAAACCGGTTTTTAAAATTCCGGACAGATTTATCGCTAAACCTGTCCGGATGGACACAGTAATTATGCTATTTCAGGCTTATTTTATAATTTTTAGAGTTCTAACGTTTCCTGATTTGCTTGTCATATTAACAAATAAGAGTTTATGATTATCGGAGATAACGATTGAAGCACCATCTTCTGTCTGTTCAATCGTTTTCAATAAAACACCTTTTACATCATATACTTTTACTTTTAATGGTTCGGTCACATTATTAAAAATCAGCAACTTTCCTCTAGCGACAACCACTGGTTCTTGTTGTTCTGTTGGT
>JBKEBE010000116.1:0-24366 GCA_047973025.1 Paludibacteraceae bacterium | reverse complement strand
TGTAACATCTTCAGTCATACAAATTTGTTTTATCAATGTTCTACATCTAACTTTAATATCTCCATCCAATACTTTATAACGATATTTTGTAACCCAAACAATATGAGCTGTAAGTCTTGAAATTGTGTGCCCATTAAATCGTTGTTTGTTTTCCATACTTCAAAAGTACATATTTCCACACAGTAGAAAGAATTTCATTCTTTCTTTTCAACAAACCTATGGACTTCCAGTCCATAGTGGTTTAGTTTGATTCTATTTCACGATTTACTTACGACCGATTCTATGCCTTATGACATCTTTATTGAATTTTTATTCTTTTGTTATACAGTAAGTTAGTGCTTTGTCCATTTTTTTGTAAACCGATTTTTTTTTTTAATTTTGTTCAGAACTAATTTTAAAAGCTAAATATACTATGACTACACGAAGAGAATTCATTCGATCAGCCGCATTGGCATCTGCCGGATTGGCACTTAGTGGCGTTACATCCAAAATCAACGCCCAAAGTTTTAATCGAATTATAGGCGCTAACGGCAAAGTGAACGTCGCATTTATCGGTATCGGTAATCGGGGATTAGATGTCATCAACGAATTTGTAAAAACCGGATTTGTTAATGTGGTAGCGCTTTGTGATGTCGATTTGGGAGCCGTTCACACGTCAAAAGCGATTTCCGACCATCCAAGAGCTAAAACGTTCAAAGACTTTCGTCAAATGTTTGATAAAATGGGAAATGAAATTGAAGCCGTCGCGGTTTCTACTCCCGATCATTCGCATTTCCCGATTTGTATGCTTGCCATGACTTTAGGAAAGCATGTTTTTGTGGAGAAACCGCTTACCCGGACTTTTTACGAATCCGAATTGCTCATGAAAGCAGCCGATAAATACCCCCACGTGGTTACACAGATGGGGAATCAGGGACATTCAGAAGCCAACTATTTTCAGTTTAAGGCTTGGAAAGAAGCCGGAATAATCAAAGACGTTACCAAGATTACCGCCCACATGAATAACCCTCGACGTTGGCACAGTTGGGATCCGAAAATTACAAAATTTCCTGACAAACAGCCGATTCCGGATACTTTGGATTGGGATACTTGGCTTTCGGCGGTTCCTTATCATGATTATAACGAAAAATTTCATTACGGCGATTGGCGTTGTTGGTACGACTTCGGAATGGGAGCGTTAGGCGACTGGGGAGCGCACATCATCGATACGGCTCACGAATTTCTGGATTTGGGATTGCCCGAAGAAATTACCCCGTTGCGGATCGACGGGTACAATCAATATTTTTTCCCGATGGCAAGCACCATCGAGTATAAATTCCCTAAAAGGAAGAAAATGCCACCCGTAACGCTAACCTGGTATGACGGTGTAGATAATATACCGGAAGTTCCGGTCGGATACGGCGTTTCTGAATTAGATCCGAATATTCCTCCTGCGGGAGGACATTCCGTACAGGCAATGAAGCTAAATCCCGGAAAAGAAATTTACAGCAAAGAATTGACATTCAAAGGTGGCTCGCATGGAACTACTCTGAGCATAATACCGGACGAAAAAGCCAAAGAAATGGAGAAAAAACTTCCCGAAGTACCCAAGAGTCCGTCCAATCATTATGCTAATTTTTTACAGGCATGTATGGGTAAAGAGAAAACACGTTCACCTTTTCAACTAAGCGCTCCGCTCAGTCAGGTATTTTGCTTGGGAGTAATCGCACAACAGACTAATCGAAAATTAATTTTTGACAGAAAAACAAAACAAATAACCAATGATCCTATTGCGAACGGTCTTCTCACAGGGGTTCCGCCACGTAAAGAATGGTTTGAATTTTACAAAATTTAGAAAATCTGACACATCATGAAAAAAAGTTTTTTTTTTATTTTAATTTCCATATTCTCCTTACCTGTTTTTTCACAGCAACCGGAATGGATTGATTTATTCAATGGTAAAAACCTGAAAGGATGGACCAAAATTAATGGAACGGCTGATTATAAAGTAGTCGAAAAGAGTATTGTGGGTACTTCGGTATTTGGAACGCCCAATACTTTCCTCAGAACCAACAAGATGTACGATGATTTTATCCTTGAGTTTGATTTCAAAGTGGATGACGAGCTAAATTCCGGTGTACAATTTAGAAGCAACAGCTTGAAAACGTATCGGAATGGAACGGTACACGGCTATCAGTTTGAGATTGACCCTTCGCCAAGAGCGTGGACGGGAGGTGTTTATGATGAAGCCCGCCGAGGGTGGCTTTACCCGATGAATTACAATCCAGAAGGACAAAAAGCATTCAAAAACTTGGAATGGAATACGGCAAGAATTGAAGCGATCGGAAATACGATACGCACTTGGGTAAACGGTGTGTATTGCGCCGATTTACTGGATGATGTTACAAAATCCGGATTTATCGGATTGCAGGTGCATGCCATCTACAATGAAAAACATGTCGGGAAAACGGTTGCTTGGCGGAATATCCGAATAATGACCACCAATCTCGATAAATTCAAAACTCCGAAAAATAATACGATACACCAAATGAATACGATTGCAAACTCCATATCGGAACAAGAAGCCGAAGATGGCTGGAGGCTACTTTGGGACGGGAAAACGACTAATGGATGGCGTGGCGCTAAGATGGATGATTTTCCATCAAAAGGCTGGAAGATAGAAGACGGGATTCTGAAAGTATTAAAAAGTGATGGCGGCGAATCCACAAACGGCGGCGATATCGTTACTACGCGTCCCTACAAAAATTTTATGTTAAAGGTTGATTTCAAAATAACCGATGGCGCCAATAGCGGAATCAAATATTTTGTAGATACGGACTTAAATAAAGGTCAAGGTTCTGCTATCGGGTGTGAGTATCAAATATTGGACGATACAAAACACCCGGATGCCAAGTTGGGAGTCAATGGAAACCGAACTTTGGGTTCGTTGTATGATTTAATACCCGCGCCGGAAAATAAACCATTTCGAAAAGGGTTTTTTAATACCGCGATGGTTGTAGTGGTTGACAATCACGTCGAACACTGGTTGAATGGTGTGAAAATCATTGAATACGAGCGTAATAATCAGATGTGGAACGCTTTGGTGGACTATAGTAAGTATAAAGATTGGGCTAATTTTGGCAATTCGACCGAAGGGTTGATTTTATTGCAAGATCATGGCGATGAAGTCTGGTTTCAGAATATCAAAATCAAGGAGCTAAGATAGAAAGATATAAGTAGTCTAAAAGAATTATTTTAATGTTTTAATCGTATTTTTGTATTAATACGAGATTTTTTTGAGTGTCTTACGCTTTTTCTCTCGGTTGTTTAGCCCGCTAAACACCCTCGAAAAAAGACAAAAGCTATTCCAAAATTATTCCAACAATTCTTTTGCACTACTTACTTCCGAAACTTTTGTCAAACATTCCAACGCCTTACAACCATGAAAAAGTATCTCGTGACAATATTTACCATTGTATTTGTCTTTAGTGCCTGCACGACAACAAAACGTTTAACATCCGGTATTCAACCTTCTGAAGTGAAAGACATGCAGAAATTTGAAACGTTGTCATTCATAAGTCTTATCGAAAGTGGCAATAAAGGGAAACTGAACGACACGCTTTCAGAAAAATCAAAATCAAAATTTGAAAACACGTTGAGAGAATTTAACGACATACCCTTGACAAACGAAATCAACCTTTCCGATACAATCACCAAGAAACAAGTAGGAAAAGAAATAGAATTGCTGTGTCTCTCAGCTGACAGACAGAAAGATATTCGTAATATAACTATAGCTCCGGTTTTAGATTCGTTGCTCGAAGCATCCGGCAAGCGATTTGGATTATTGACTGTAACATCAGGCTTTACCCGAAATAAGGGGAATTATTATGGTGGACAGATTGCAAAGGGTATTGCAACCGGAATTTTGACCATGGGTATGTACTATCAAACCCCAATAAAGTCCAATTCAACAGTGTATGTGATGATTGTTGATGCAAAGGACAACAATATTGCTTTTTTCAAAAAATCATCCTTGAGGGATGTAGAACCGTTGGACGAGAAAATATTAAAAAAACAAATTGAAGATATCTTTGAAGGGTACTTCTGGAAATCAAAATAAAAATGGCTACTAAAGAATAAGAATGAGCGGTCTGCAACCCCGGACGCTTATTTCCGGTTGAGCGACGTCCAAGATACAATTGTTTCAATGCACTCGAAAACGTTAAAACGATGCAGAGCATGCGTTCCTTATAACATACAACACGTGATTCTCTCTCCAAGAAGCGAATCTTGAATACAAAAATAGGAGACAAATAAAACGTTTCTTCGATTGTCTGAAAAATACCGGTTATGTTTCCGCTTCAAATAAAATAGTTACGGGAAGAATCGTTGAACGGATGGATGTTTATTGTCGAAATGGATAATCCGATAAAACACGGCTCGATAAAATGAGATACCCATTCCCTAAATAACTTAGGGTTTGGGTTTAAAGAGTACATTTTACCAGAATTTTATTCCCAATCCGGATATTCCATTGCCCGGATCCACTCCCAGAAATAATCCGGCTTTGGTACCTACCGCGTAGAGTGTGGTAACACCGGCATTATAGACGGTAAATGGAGGTATTACCGTGCCGGTATATTTAAATCGTTCTTCTATAAATTGTGTCGCTGATTCCCGATTGCTTGGAGTATCTTGGATGTACGCGTAAGTTGCTACAAGCTTATTGTCGGCTAATTCAAAAACCGTTTTTTCAACTTTATTTACCGCGTCAGGGGTTCTGTCGTACACCAAAAGCGTAGCTGTAGATTGGTCGGTATTCAATACGCCGACGCCTAATCCTTCAAGTGTTGTTTTAGGTTCGCCTTTTCGGAAGAAAACATTTCCGAAAATACTGGAACGAGCACTAACCGATACTTTGGTCGATGCGGTCAGTTTTAGCGTTTTATTTTTATCTTTGGTGTCATATCCTTTGTAGTAAATAGTAGCTTCGCCAACCCTAAGTGCCTGAATTTCACCTAATCCGCCTTGTCCGGCTTTTACCGAAACAATAGAATCGGCACTTGAAGTCCATTCGTAACTAAACGAACTTGCTTGTCCGGCTTCGTAAACGGGGGTTAATGTTAATTTATTCCCGTAGGTCGTTTGCACCGTTGCGGGGTCAAGTTTCACGCTACCCAGGGGTTCTTCTTCTTTTTTACAGGAACTAAATGCAATTAACAGTCCGGCGCAGGATGCTATTGTCAATAGAATACTCTTTTTCATGTGGTTAAAATTTATTTTTTACATTAAGGACACATGGAACACGCCATTAATCATACCCTTGTGTATCAAAGTTATTTTACATGGCTGTTTCATAATTTTATTTATTAGGGATTTAAATGTAGCTGTTAATATATTCGCAAAAAACATGCCAATAATACTAGAAAAAGTAGTTAGAAATGAATACAAAGGTGTTGTTGAACGCTAAGCGGATGAGATTGTTTTGTAAAATCCATTACAAGCATCTTCCAACAAGTCAATTACATGGTCAAAATCTTCAGAGCCACCATAATAGGGGTCAGGAATACTTTCCGAAGAGTGAAGTAGCAGGAAATCAGTCATTCGTTTGATATTTTCGCGTTGAGCTTCGATTGACGCGAGATTATGAAGCCCTTCGATATTTTGACTATCCATCCCGATAATATAATCAAATCTCTCAAAATCTGATTTTTGTATTTGGCGCGCTCGGTGTGTAATGGTGTAGCCATGTTTCTCGGCGTGAGAACGCATACGCGAATCAGCCTTCTCGCCTATGTGCCAACCACCTAATCCGGCAGAATCTATCAAATATTCATCCGTCTGACCATTATCTGAAACAATTTTTTCGAAAACGGTTTGTGCCATTGGCGAACGACAGATATTACCCAAACAAACGAATAGTACCGATTTTTTCTTCATGAGCAGTATAAAATGATGCTGAAAAATCAGCCCATACAAAAATAAACGAGGAGTCAGTAGTTTTAGATTGAAAGTACGTGTAGTACAGTCATCAGATTTTCATTCAACGGCTTGTCGTCTTTTATTGCTTTCGTGAAAGGGACGTGTATAATTACATCATTCACTATACCGATCATGATACTTCGCTGCTCGTCAAGTAGCGCGTCAATAGCGGCAACTCCCATGCGCCCGGCAAGAATACGGTCATAAGCAGTTGGCGATCCACCCCGCTGGATGTGTCCGAGGATAGTTACACGAACATCATACTCGGGATATTCAAGGCGCATCCGTTCGGCTAAACCGTTGGCACCTCCGGTAACTTCACTTTCGGCAACAAGAACAATACTGCTATTTTTCGATTTTCGAAAACCGTTTTGAATCAAATCGTCCAACTGATCCACTTTCGTTTCCAATTCAGGAACGATGGCAGCTTCAGCTCCGGCAGCCAAAGCACTGTTCAACGCCAAAAATCCGGCGTCTCTACCCATCACTTCGATGAAAAATAGTCTTTCGTGCGACGACGCGGTATCCCTGATTTTGTCAACAGCTTCCATGATGGTATTTAGGGCGGTATCATATCCCAAGGTGGAATCTGTACCGAATAAGTCATTGTCTATGGTGCCCGGAATGCCGACTATGGGGACATTAAATTCTTGCGCAAAGATTCTCGCGCCCGTAAACGTTCCATCTCCTCCGATTACGACTAAAGCGTCTATCTCTTCCCGCATCATTGTTTCGTAAGCTTGCTTACGACCATCAGTCGTCATAAACTCTTTGCATCGAGCGGTCTTGAGTATTGTTCCTCCTTGTTGCATGATGTTGCTGACGTTCTGCGTTTGAAATTCTTTAATTTCGCCGGTAAGGAGTCCGCGGTATCCTCTATATATTGCTTTTACGCGTATGCCGTTGAAAATAGCCGCACGAGTAACCGATCGAATCGCGGCATTCATGCCCGGAGCATCGCCTCCGGAAGTTAAGATGCCGATACATTTAATTTTATATTCCATATATTTTCTTAAAAATTAGTGTCGAATTACGAGAGTAAGTAGGATAAACGAGTCCTTTTACTAATTTATGAGCATCGTTTTGAGATGGATTTTTTGATGTGTTTAATTGGCCAAACAACCAAGAGAAAAGCCGAAAGACACTCAAAAGAATTTCAAGCTTAATTCATCAATCCTTTTCTATGTTTAGTAAATAATTCCTTTGTACTACATGATGAAAGACGCGGTAAATCTATTGCTTTAGCAGTTCCAATTCGTTTATTTTATTGGCTACGGCTTCCATTAGCCAACTTGGGGTTGATGTTGCCCCACAAATACCGATTTTTTTTGAGAAGTCGATGTGTAAACTTTCCAAATCGGAAGGTTCCGTTACGAAATAGGTATTAGGATTGATACTTTTGCTGTGTTCGTAGAGGACTTTGCCGTTTGAACTTTTTTTACCACTCACGAATAATACAACGTCGTTTTTCTCTGCAAAGGTAGCAATATTTGGTAATCTATTGGCAACTTGACGACAAATTGTATCGGAATACTCAAATACGGCATTGGGAGCCATTTTTTCTGAAATAGTTTTTACAAGCTGATTAAATCCTTCTAACGATTTGGTGGTTTGCGAAAAAAGGCGGATATTTTTTGTGAAATCCAATTTGTGTAAATCAGCTTCGTTTTCTATTACTATTGCGTTTTCATCTACTTGTCCGAGTAGCCCGATTACTTCCGCGTGTCCGACTTTTCCATATATAACGATTTGTAGCTCTTTGTTTTCGTCTTCCAAGAAAGATTTTTTTATTCGACTTTGTAATCTCAGTACAACGGGACACGATGCGTCAATCAATTCGATGTTATTCTTTTTGGCAATTTCGTAGGTCGATGGGGGTTCGCCGTGCGCGCGAAACATTACTTTTACATCGTGCAGATTCATGAACTCTTCGCGTGAGATGGTAATTAATCCCATGTCAGAAAGCCGTTTAACTTCTTGTCCATTGTGTACAATGTCTCCTAAACAGTACAAAGGCGAACCCTTTGTTAATTCTTCTTCTGCCTTTGAGATTGCTTTGACTACTCCGAAACAAAATCCCGATTTCTGGTCGATTTCTATATTTGCCATAGTTATTGTTTTTATTCGAGGGTATTTAGCGGGCTAAATAACCGTGAGAAAAGGCGAAAGACACTCAAAAGAACTATTCATCAATACGATGAAACAGCTATGTAAAAATAACTTTGACACACAAGGGAATGATTAATGGCGTGTTTCATGTATCCTTGATGTAAAAGAATAAATTATAAACACATGAAAATAATAAAACAATTCTTTTGCGCTACTTACACTTTCGACTACAACAACCTTTGATGAAATAAAGTTCGTAACATTTCATCTTGTTCTTCCCGATTCAGGTTTGTATTGTCGATTTTGACGGCATCTTCGGATTTGAATAGTGGACTTTCGGAGCGGTTGGAGTCGCGTTCGTCTCGTTCGATTACATTTGCCAGTACATCTTTATAGTTAACATCTTCGCCTTTGGAAGCAAGTTCGTCGTATCTACGTTGAGCACGGACTTCGGGTGTAGCCGTCAAAAAGATTTTAAGTTCGGCTTCGGGGAATACAACCGTCCCTATATCCCGACCATCCATCACAATGCCTTTTTCTTTACCCATCATCTGTTGCTGACGGACTAATTCGCTACGCACAAATCCTATCGCACTAATGCGACTGGCGCCATTACCTACTTCAAGGGTTCTTATCGCTTTTTCCACGTTCTCGTTATTCAGATAAGTCGCTTGTTGCCCTTCCGCGTTCGTTTTGAAGTGTATTTTAATATCTTCGATGTTTTTTCTTAATTCGCTTTCGTTGATTGCTGTCTCCGTCAACCATCCGTTTCGCATTGCAAATAGTGCCACGGCGCGGTACATCGCTCCTGTATCCACGTAAACGTAACCGGCATATTTAGCCAATGCTTTAGCCATAGTGCTTTTACCACAAGACGAATGTCCATCAATAGCCACAATTATTTTTTTCATATTCTCAAATTTGGGTAAAAGTACTCAAAATCCGGTACCTTTCAACAATAAATCTCTTGTCAAACAGGGGGGAAGATGGAAAATTTTATAAAGGTAGATACGTTAAATTGTACGCCAAGATCTGATTTTTAAGTATCTTGAACGATGATATTTACTTCACACAACAAGTCTAAAAACTGACAAATTCATTCAAATTCGTACTAATCGAGAACTGATAAGCATTGTGTCCGGCTTGAAACTGTGTCATACCGAATCCTACCTGGAATTTATAAAGTTTAACGCCGGCACCGAAGGAAAATCCGGCGAGGCTTTTAAATCCTTCCATGGTCATTTCTCGGTTACGACGGTGGTTGTATCCGGCAGAAACATAAAAATTTTCCGAAGGAATAAAATCTATCCCTATCACCAAATGTCTGAATGCCATGTCAATAAAGGAAACGTTCTTTTCAGTTACGGTTCCGTCAAGACTCGTCTGTGTGTTATTTTTTGTTTGATAGGAAGCTAAGTTCCAGCTGTGTAAGTTGTGTGCTGTAAAAGAGAGTCGGAGAGGGGCGTGTTCGAATTTTTTAGTTATACCCAGTTGGATATCAAAAGGCAAAGATTCTCGATGTTGACCGTCGTCATCGACGTAATAGCCTTTTAGCTGAACGCCGGCATTTTTTACAACCAAACCCGCGCTAAACAGTTCTGCGCTGTAATTTATACCCAAATCCATCGCTACGCCAAAACTGGTATAGCGTTCGTAAGCGGAAAAAATCGGCTTCAAGGTTGCTCCGACAGTAAAAAAATCATTCAATGGGCGCGCGTAACTTACATACAAAGCCATGTCTTTGGCAGTAAAGTCCTCGGTGTACAGACCGTATTCATCATAACCGGAAAATTTGCCATAATCAATGTATTGTACACCGATTGACAGCAAATTTTCTTCATTGATGGTATGACCGTAAATAGCACTGCCAAACTTTATCCCGGCTAAATAATTTGCCATATTCAGACCAATAACCCCGCCGGTTTCTTGAGTAAGCAAAGCCGGATTCATCAGCGCGAAATTGACGTCGTTATCACGCATAGAAACATTGTATCCGCCAACCGCGGCGGCACGCGATGATACCGGTAGCTCTACGAATCGATAAACCCCGCGTCCTGCTTGTGAAAATGAAGAGATAGATACTGATATCAGAAGAGCTGCAAGTAGAATTTTTTTAAAATACATATGTATGTCGAAATCTATGAAACCTACGATCGTAACTACTAACGTAGAAAAATGACAAGAATTATATTTTGATACAAAATTAGTACATTTTTCTTAAGCCGGAAATAATCCTAAGCCGTACTCATGCAAACTTAGGCTTTTGTTTGCATCTAAAAAAATAGTAAATTTGCGAACACATAATCTCTAAAGTTAATGACCGATAGAAATACTATAAAAACAGAAATTTACGAAGAAACTGCTGTACTTATTGCACTCATTACAGCAGACCAACCGGAAGAAAGGGCGCGTGAGTACGTCGATGAGTTAGCCTTTTTAGCCGAAACAGCCGGTGCTATTCCGAAAAAAACTTTTTTTCAACGATTGGACAAAGCTCATCCGAATACATTTGTTGGACCCGGAAAATTGGAAGAAATAAAAAAGTATGTCGATGAGAATGAAATCGGGATAGTGATTTTTGACGATGAACTGTCGCCACGTCAGGTACGAAATATCGAAAAAGAACTTGTCGATCAAAGTCCCAATGCTGCCGATCAGGTACGAATTTTGGATCGAACGAATTTAATCTTGGATATTTTTGCAAAGCGCGCTCAAACAGCAAATGCCAAAACTCAGGTAGAACTGGCTCAGTACCAATATATCCTTCCGCGCCTTACCCGTATGTGGACACACTTGGAACGTCAGCGGGGGGGGGCTATCGGACGTTACGGACCCGGAGAAACGCAGCTTGAAACCGACCGGCGGATTATTCTCAAGAAAATTTCTTTACTCAAAGAAAACTTGAAAGTAATTGATAGGCAAATGGCTACGCAGCGAAAAAATCGTGGAAAAATGGTACGTGTAGCGCTTGTGGGTTATACCAACGTAGGGAAATCAACTATAATGAACTTATTGAGCAAGTCAGATGTTTTTGCTGAAAACAAGCTCTTTGCTACATTAGACACGACAGTCAGAAAAGTAATTTTAGACAATTTACCCTTTTTACTCTCTGATACAGTAGGGTTTATACGAAAATTGCCTCACAACCTGATCGAATCGTTCAAATCTACATTGGATGAGGTACGTGAAGCGGATTTGTTGCTCCATGTGGTAGATATTTCACATCCAAACTTTGAGGAGCAAATGGACATCGTTAATGGTACGCTACGTGAAATCAGTCACGAAGAAAAACCGACTGTATTGATTTTCAATAAGATTGACGCTTTTAGCCACGTGGAAAAGGATGAAGATGATTTGTCTCCAATCCAACGTGAGAATATTAGTTTGGATGAATTGAAAAAAACTTGGATGGCAAAACTCCACGAAAATTGCCTATTTATATCGGCTAAAAACAAAACGAATGTGGATGAGCTTCGAAGTTTGCTGTATGAACGTGTAAAAGCAATACACGTCGAAAGGTATCCGTATAACGATTTTCTTTTTGAAAAATACGATGAATAGGGCTGTGTCCCTTCAGCCGTATGGAGCAAGCACATAATTAATCACACATGAGAAATCTAACAGAAAAAGAAATAGCTACTCTGGTAGTTTACGGTTGTTCGGCAGAGGACTGGAATAGGGTGCGGGTAGCGGACGACTTCAAGCCCGATTTCGTATCCAATGTGCATTTCTCCGGAAATGTAGAATTAGGAACTTTCAATAAAGTGTATGAACTTCAAGGAGGGTTTAAGAAACACAGTGGAATTTACAATTCCTGTATTCACAACTGCGTCATCGGCAATGATGTATATATCGATAAAATTCACAACTACATCGCCAATTACGAAATATGTGATGAAGCCTATATCGAAAATACAAATGTCATTTTAGTCGAGGGAAACTCTACCTTCGGGAATGGAATCGGAGTTTCCGTCATGAATGAAACCGGTGGACGTGAAATTCCGATTTTTAATGAACTCTCGGCACCGTTAGCTTATGTATTGGCTTTTTACCGTCATCGTCCCAAGATGATAGACCAACTAAGGTTGATGATAGATGATTATGTTTCAAACATCAGCTCCTCGATGGGTAGAATAGGAAAGAAAGTACAAATCGTGAATTGCGGTCGAATTAAAAATGTATGGATCGGGGATTATACCGCTATCAAAGGTGCTTCTAATCTGAAAAACGGAACCATCAACAGCAATGAAAAGGCACCGGTTAAAATAGGCTCCGGCGTGAAATGCAAAAATTTTATCATTTGCTCGGGCGTACAGATTACTGATTCTACGCTTATCTCCAATTGCTTTGTAGGACAGGGCTGTATCTTTGACAAGCACTATTCCGCGCTTGACTCCGTGTTTTTCTCCAACTGTCAGGGTATGCATGGCGAAGCGACCGCCATTTTTGCCGGTCCTTATACCGTCACGCATCATAAATCCACCCTGCTGATTGCCGGGATGTATTCTTTCCTGAATGCCGGTAGCGGTTCCAATCAGAGCAACCACATGTATAAGCTCGGTCCCATCCATCAAGGGGTGGTGGAGCGGGGGTCAAAAACCACGAGTGATTCCTATCTCCTTTGGCCCGCCAAGATAGGCGCATTTACCTTAGTGATGGGGCGACATACTTCGCATTCCGATACCACTAATTTACCTTTTTCTTATTTGATAGAAAACGCGACCGAAAGCGTACTCGTTCCGGCGGTTAACTTGCGTAGCGTTGGGACGGTTCGCGACGCTCAAAAATGGCCCAAACGGGATAACCGTACCGATGAAGTGAAGCTTGACCCGATCAACTTCAACTTATTGAGTCCGTACACCATCCATAAAATGTTCCAAGGAATTGAAACCCTTGAGAACCTGAAGAAAATAGCGGGAGAGACATCCGAAATGTATTCCTATCAAAATTGTAAAATCAAGAAATCTTCGTTGAATAACGGAATCGAACTATACAAAATAGGAATCAACAAATTCTTGGGTAATTCGTTAATCAGCAAAATAGAAAAAGAAAAACCGGATAGTTTTGAGCAGTTGCAACAAAAATTAGTGTCAAATTCCCAGAAAGGATTGGGCGAATGGATAGATTTGGCAGGGATGATTGCTCCCAAACAAGAAGTTAATCAACTGCTTGACGATATTGAAAACGAAAATCTAAAATTGGATGAATTAAATAAGCGTTTTCGAGAACTGCATAACGAATACTATGACTATGAATGGACTTGGGCTCAACAAAAGTTGGAAGCGCGCTGGGGGAAGCCTATTTCTGAAGTAACCAAGGATGAAATCATCGCGTGCGTAGAGTTATGGAAAAGCTCGGTAGTCAAACTTGACAAACTACTCTACGAAGATGCCAAAAAGGAGTTTAATCTCACTTCCATGACCGGATTTGGAGTGGATGGCGACGAGGAGCAAAAACAATTAGATTTTGAGAACGTGCGAGGAAAATTCGAAAAAAATCCTTTTGTACAGGAAGTCTTGAATCATATCGAGCGAAAAACAGAACTGGGAAATAGAACGATCGCGTTTGTAGAGCAGTTGACAACTACGTAACATATTTATTTGTCATTTCATAAACATGTAGAAATATCCAAACGCGCATACTATAATCAGGGACCGTTATTTGCATATCCTATTTTACCCCATAGACATCACTAACGCATGCTATTACTTTATTACGAAGGGTAGCGTCTATCATCCGTGTTTAACGAATTCTGTTAAATTTATTTAAGATTCATTTTTTTTATTTTGATATTAGTGCTTAGTATTAAGTGTACTTTTGTTTTTTTAAAAATACAACTTTATGCAGAAATTATTTTTGTCAGTACTGATTCTTGTACTTACTACAACAAATTCTTTAAACGCTCAAAATCAATCTTCTACGAATTTTAAAATACGTGGAATCGTTGTCGATTCCGTTTCAAACGAAACCGTTCCTTTCGCTACAATATCGATTTTCAAAGTGAATGTGCCGATATCTCCTGTCAAGCGTCAGCCGGCAGATACGAACGGCAAATTTGAATTGACAGTTTCCACTACCGATCCGTTATTTCTAACCGTTGAAGCGGTGGGTATGAAGACAAAACATATTCAAATTCCCGACTTATCCCATAAAACCATTGATTTGGGGCGAGTGCTTGTAGTCCCGAATGACCAAATGCTCTCCGAAGTAACCGTGATTGCTCAAAAACCACTGGTAAAGGTAGATTTGGATAAAATTACCTACGATATGAAGTCCGATCCGGAATCCGAAACGTCAACTACGCTCGACATGCTTCGCAAAGTACCCATGGTAACCGTGGACGGTGATGAGAATATTCAGGTAAAAGGACAATCGAATTTCAAGATTTTCATGAACGGAAAAGCTACCAATGTGGTTTCCGACAATCCGTCACAAGTGCTGAAAAGTATTCCGGCAAATACCATCAAAAGCATTGAAGTAATAACCGAACCGGGAGCCAAGTATGAAGCCGAAGGGTTGGCCGGAATCATCAATATTATCACCGATAAGGCAATAAAAGGCTACACAGCTACGGTAAATGCCGGTGTTGATCATTACGGTGGCGTAAGAGGAGGTATCTATTATTCAACGAAAATAGGCAAATGGGGTATTACTACAAATCTGAATCACGTCTACCAGAAGCGTCCCGGTAATAAATCGGAAACTAATCGCGAAAGCTATGATTCCGATGCGTTCAAATACTTAAATCAATTTAGTGAAGGGTCTCAAAAAGTAAATTACAGCTTTGGAAATTTAAGCGTAAGCTATGAAATGGACTCGTTGAATTTGTTTACCGTTGCCGGGAATATCTGGCGAGGAGCCTTCAACAACCACATGATCGGTCGTTCGTGGACTCGCTCCGCTTCGTTAGATACCGTGCAAATATACCGTACCGATAACGAATCAGAAGGTCAATGGGGCGGATATGACGGGAGTTTTGACTATCAGCGTTCGTATAGCAAACCCGATAAGTTGTTCACCGCGTCCTACAAAATAAGTTACTCGCCCATGACGATGGATAATTTTACGGATATCACGGCAGTTAAGAATTACTCGGATAGGCATCAACACCTTAATAGCAATTCTTCGAGTACGGAACACACTTTTCAGTTGGACTATACAGAACCATTTAACAAAAAACACGTGCTTGAAGCCGGAGTAAAGTATATTTACCGGATTAACCAAAGTGATAATGATTACCTATTATATAATTCAATCTCCGAGAGTTGGGAATCCATGTCGGGAATAAATGATCTGGGACTTCTACACAAATACGGAGTTTTGGGCGCTTACGGAAGCTATACTTACAAATTGGATAAATTTAGTGCCAGAGCCGGGGCGAGATTAGAGCACACCAGTGCCAATGTGAACTACAACGATTCTTCGTTCAAACCCAAACCATTTACCAATCTCGTACCTTCCATCACACTCAGCTACCAAACCACGCCCGGCTCCAATCTTCAGCTAAGTTATACCCAGCGCATCAGCCGACCGGATATTTGGTATTTGAATCCTTTTGTTAACAGTGCCGATCCCAAAAACATCAGTCAAGGGAATCCGGATTTGGTACCTGAAATCAGCAACTCGTTTAATTTGAATTACAACCTATTCACGCCTAAGTTCAATTTCAACGGAAGTGTATTTACATCTTTTGCCAACAATTCGATTGAAGAAATTAGCACACTACGAGATACGATTGTCTATACCACCTACGAGAATATCGGGAAAACCCGCAACACGGGTATATCGGCTTATTTTCGCTGGCAGGTTACGAAAGATTTTAATTGGTATGTCAACAGTACCGGGAGCTATGCCTACTACTCTTACACGATGGATAATCAAAAAATTGAGAACGACGGATTGAATTTCTCCGCACACTTGGGAACATCGTACACCCTACCGAAAGATTTCAGAATCAACTTGAACGGTGGATATGCCTCTCCGTCCGTTTCGTTGCAAAGCACATGGTACGGATACCACTATTACGGAGTTTCGTTGAACAAATCTTTTCTGCAAAAGGCATTGAATATCACCTTAAGTGCTAACGGATTCTTACAGAAGTATGTGAGCTATAAGACAGTTACGACTACCGATACGTATCGTAGCGAAAGCATCTATTCACGTCAATCTCCGCGCTATTCAATCTCGGTTAGTTACCGGTTTGGTCAGATGAAAGAACGAATTAAAACCGTTGAACGCGGTATAAACAACGATGACGTGAAATCCGGTGGACAAGGGGGGCAAGGAGGAGAAAGCCAAGGAGGAAACCTGCAATAGATTTTACTATCAAAAAGGATAAAAAAAAGGGAGAGTCTTTGTATGAGATTCTCTCATTTTGTTTTTCAGCTTTTGGCACATTATTTCATCATTTCCTAGTAAAATTGTGTAGTGGACTTTTTTACAAAATAATTAATTTTTCATCGCCCTGTCTATTTCTCGCCTATCATCTTTTTCTTTCAAAGTTTGGCGTTTATCATACATCTTCTTTCCTCGCGCAAGTCCGATTTCTATTTTTGCCAACCCATTTTCATTAATAAATAGCTTGATTGGAACAATCGTATTTCCGGTTTCTTTGGTAGCACGTAGCAGTTTTCGGAGTTCCTTTTTATTTAAAAGGAGTTTTCGGTCGCGTCGTGGTTCATGATTGTTGTAGGTACCGAAAAAATAGGTGGAAATATTCATGTTTTTTACCCAAAGCTCGTTGTTGATAAATGTACAATACGTTTCGGTCAATGAAGCCTTACCATCTCGGATCGATTTAATCTCAGTCCCAAAGAGCTGAATGCCGGCAACATACCGATCCAAAATTTCGTAATCAAATGTAGCGCGTTTATTTTTAATTTGGATATTTGATTTCTTATGCATCAAGGATAAAGTAAGTGAAATGAGTTACAAAATTACATACTTTTTTCATCAAAACATAAAGTGGGTTCTAAAATTCATTTTTTCTATTTTGATTCTATCAAGCCGACAGAGTCCGTTTACCTGTTTTCTCACACGAAATCAAGATAATGATGTTTTTTTTGCCGTGTAACGATTCTTCGGATATTTTGTTGAAAATCTGAAGAAAAACTGTAATTTTGTTTTTACAAGCTAATCAGATAGAATCTAAGGTGTCCAATAAAGAAAAATACTGCCGTTTTTGTGCATCCAATGAAGTCCCCTTGTTTTTGCAACCTTGGTGGATGGATGCAGTCTGCAAGTCTAATGCCTACTGGGAAGTGTTTCTGTATGAAGAGGATAATGAGATAAAAGGAATTTTTGTCTGCTATTTTGTGAAGAAAATGGGCATGAAGATTGTTATCCAACCACAGTTAACCCAGTACAACGGAGTTTGGCTTATTTATGACCCTACGATGTCGGTAAATGAAAAAATCAAGTATGAAAAGGTAGCAACCACTGCATTGATAGAAAAGTTGAATAAATCTGGGTTTGACTATTTTAATCAAAATTTTTCCTTGAATTTTTCAAATTGGTTGCCTTTTTATTGGCAGGGATTTTCGCAAACGACCAGATACACCTATCAGATCAATGATATTTCTACTCCACTAACGTGTCTAAAGTCTTTTGGTAAAGATAAGCAAGCGCGTATAAAGAAAGCACAAAAACACCTTCACGTGCTTGAAAATATGAGCGGTCGAGCTTTTTATGAGCATTTGACCCGATACAGAAAGCTGAAAAATAAATCCGTTTTATTTACCGAACCTTTTTTTCTAAATCTGCATGATACCGCTTTGGCTAAAGGGCAGGGAAAAATAATTGCAGTAGCCGATAAATCTGAAACAATTCATGCGGCAATTTTTCTGGTGTGGGATAGTGAACGCTGCTACAACCTGATGACTACCATAAACCCCGAATACAATAGTTTTGGGGGAAGTTCGTTGATGATATACGAAGCGATAAAATACATGTCTGACAAAGTGAAGATTTTCGATTTTGAAGGCAGTATGAATGAAAATATTGAAAGTTCGTTTTCACGTTTTGGTACGACTCAACGCGCCTACTTCAACCTTAAAAAATACAATTCGTTCAGAAGTCGCGTTATTTTCAAATTACTCAAAAAATAACCGAACAGTATCCAAGACCGCATGAATTTTTTTTTAAAAAAAATACTTTATTTCATTGATGACCGTATATTCCGAGTTATCGTAAAAGGGTTGTATCCACAATACAAACGTCCCAGAAAAGGCTATACGCCTAATTATCGCGTATTATTGAGTTATGGCATTCGGCAGAAAATATTCAGAATAAATGGACGCGTCCCTTGGCCCGTTGATTTCAGGAGCAAAGTCATCGGCTGGCAGTTTATCGAAAAAGGCATCTGTTGCGACCCAGGCGATAATATGGGGCAGTATATCAACGCGTATGGTGGTCTAAAAATGGGCAATAACATTGAAATGGGACCCAATACGGTAATAACTACCACGAATCATGATAAATACGATGTTCGGAAAATCGGGTATAAAAAGGGCGTAACTATCGGCAATAACGTCTGGATTGGCGCGAATTGTACGATAACAGCCGGTGTAGTTATCGGAAATAACGTAACCATCGGAGCGGGATGCGTTATACGGAAAGATATTCCCGACAACAGCGTTGTTTTTCAAACGGAAAATTCGCTTCAAATCGTAGAAAAGACAAAACCCTACGAATGGGATTGTGAACAGGAAATCTTAAATTGACCACCCGTAAAACGAAAATAGAATGATCATTGATTTGTGTTACAAAAAGTGGTATAGTGCTGATAACCTGCATGTAAAAGGCTATTGTTTTGACAGTAAATCCGAAATATGTGAAAACGAGTCGCTTTGTCAATTGTTTTCGCCTGTTTGCGACGAAGAATCGTTACTGAACGTACTTAACGAAGCAAACGGTATTTTCTGTGTCCTTATCGACAAACCGAATTTCAAAGCCATTGTTATGGATAAGACAAGGGTTTACCCACTGTTTTTCAGACAGGAAGAAAATGATTTTCGAATATCGGATGATCCCTATGCGTTGCTCAACGAAAATGATGTACAAAATCCGGAAGGTGTCGCCGAATATAAAAATCTTTACGTTACAGTCGGAAACGGAACTTTAATCAAAGATATTCTTCAGGCTCAGCCGTTACATTATACACTTTTTTCAAACGGAAAGTGGACTCAAAAGCCGTACTACACCTATTGTGTCAAACAGGAGGAGATTATTTCGATTGATTATGATGAAGCCTTCAGAGTCGCACTTGACAAAACTTTCAAAAGATTGGTTCAATATGCCGATGGACGACAGTTGGTCGTGCCTTTGAGTGGTGGGTACGATTCAAGACTTATACTCTGTATGCTGAAAGAATGCGGTTACGAGAATATAATTTGTTACACCGTGGGGCGTGAAGGTAGTGCCGACGCGATAAATGCGCGAGACGTAGCTTCCCGGCTTGGATACGAACACTATTTCATAGATAATTGCAATCCGGATATAGTCAGCCGGTATAAATCCGAAAAACGATTTGAAGACTATTACAGATTCGCCGGTTCGCTGAGTGGTTTCATTTTTATGTTTGAGTATTTCGCGCTCAAAGAATTGACTGAAAAAGGAGTAATCGGTAAAGACGCTTTTTTTGTACCCGGGCATTCGGGAGATTTTTTGGGAGGGAGTCAATTAACTAAAGCATCTGTCAAAAATAATTTTTCCGGAAGAAAACTTGTCAATTCTGTAATTGGAATTATATGGTCAAAGAATGAAATCGAGAATTCGGTAGAGAGAAAAGTTTTCTTCGATAAAATAAGAAAGACTGTTGAGCAGAAATATGAAGAATCGTATCTTCCCCACTCAATATTGGATGCCGTCGTTATGGAGATAAAATTAACTCGATTTATTAACAATGCGCCACGCATTTACGAATTTTTTGGCTATCAAGTATTACTGCCCTTTTGGGATAACGAGATGTTGGATTTTTTCAAGCGTTTGCCGTTGGAAATGAAGTTGTACAACCGGTTTTACAATCAATACCTGTCCGACTATTTGTTTAAAAAATACGATGTAGATATTACACATCGTCGCTTACAAGCGAACAACTTTAGAATAAACCTGCAAATTGTAAAAAATAAGATAAAACGGCTGCTACCGGAAAGGATGATTAACGCGTTGGCTTCCGGAGAAGATTCCGTAGGATACGACGAAATGACGAAGCCGTTAAAAGAAGAATTGTTGCTGAAAAACAAGCAGTTGCGAGATGATGAGCTAAAAGGAAACGTAACCCTTATGTATTGGTATCTGCAACATATCAATGAGATCACGTCAAGCAATAAAGAGAAAAATTGAAAAAAACGAATTCAACTTTTACGACATTTTTTCGGAATGTAAACGAAAAGGGTTTCTTTAATTTGCTTTCCGCCAATACGTTGGTACAGATCGTCGCGTTTGGGTCGCAGATTTTTGTAGCCGGTATATTATCGCCGGACGATGTGGGGCGTATAAAAGTGCTTCAGACGTTTTTTTCCATCTTCACCATTATCGGCGGAATGGGGTTCAATAGTTCCACGCTGAAATTGTGTTCGGAGCGGGTCGATGAATCAGAAAAAAGACGAATTTTTAAAAGCGGTTTCTTTTTCACAATACTTTCCACCGGCATAACCTATGTTGTTGTTCTAATAATCAATTCAGCCGACGTAATGACCTCCGATAAATTGGTTCGGCAATTAGTGCCACTTGCGCTTTTTCCGCTTGTTTCTAATTCTCTATTCTCCGTTTTTGTCTCGTATTTTCTCGCCCGCAAGCAAGTGAAATTAATTTCCCGCCTGACTGTAATCAACAAATTATTAGCCGTCGTCGGTATCGTATTACTCACCTATTTTCTGGGTATCAAAGGCTACTATTGGGCTTACAATCTCAGTATAATTATTATTTTGGCAGCCTGTTTCAGGCGGGAAAAGTCTTCTTATAGCCTGTTTTCGGACATTACTGATAAATCGTCTCGAAAGGAGCTTTTCAGACTCCATTGGAAGTATTCAAGACCATCCTTTATGACTACACTTTTTGCCGACTTATCGGCTTACGCCGATATTCTGATTCTGAACTTCTTGGTAAAAGACATGTTCGAGATTGGGTATTACGGCTTTGCGTTGACACTGACGGTTGTATTACGGATGATTCCGTCAACCGTACAACAGATAACATTGCCCTATTTCTCGGAAATGGCAACGCGTAAAACCGAATTTGTCAACGCCTATAAAAGGTATTCGAAACTGCTGGTATTGATAATTCTTGGAACATTCGCGGTGGTCGTACTGGTTGCTGTGCCATCCCTGCCGGTTCTATTTTCGGGGAAGTACGGCGAGTCGTTAAAATATTTTATTCCGCTAAGCGTAGGCTGGTCGATTCTCATGTATAACCAAATTCAATCCGCCGCACTTTTCGGACTTGGAAGGATGGATTACACGGCTTATGGACAGATATCTTCACTCTTTTTTAATTTAATCGTGATATTGGTTGGCTGGTATTTTTTCGGATTAATCGGAGTTGCTTACTCATCCATTGTCGGTGCCATTTTTAAGGTTTCAATCCACTATGTGTTTTTGAAAAGACAAATCAATGGAATGATGTAATGTATTCCGCCGCCTTCATGGCACAATTCTCGCCATCAATAGCCGAAGACGTTATTCCTCCCGAATAGCCCGCGCCTTCCCCCGCGGGGAAAAGTCCTTTGATACGAATATGCTGAAGCGAATCCGGATCGCGGGGAATCCGAATAGGGGATGAAGAGCGTGATTCAACCCCCAGTATGACGGCTTCGTTCGTCAAATAACCGTGCATTTTTCGATCAAACAGCTTAAATGCTTGTCGCAACCTTTTACTAATCAGTTCCGGTAGCCAAAAATGAAGCGGTGAAGAAACTACGCCGGGAAGGTAGGAGCATTCGGGTAAGTCGGCGGACAAACGCCCATTTACAAAATCCTGAAGTCTTTGAGCAGGTGCCGTAATGCCTTTTCCGCCATTGTTCCGGAACGCGAGATTCTCAACGTATTGTTGGAATTTAAGCCCTTTCAGGACCCCAAATTTTTCAAATTCGACAGGGACATCATCCGGTTGAATTTCCACTACGATGCCCGAATTGGCATAAGGCGAGTTGCGACGCGATACCGACATCCCGTTTACCACGATACTTTCGGACGAAGTGCCGGCGGGTACAATGTGTCCACCGGGACACATACAGAACGAATACACGCCACGCCCGTCCACTTGCTCAACGAGCGAATAAGCCGCTGCCGGAAGGTATTCGTCTCTTTTCTTCGTATGGTATTGAATACTGTCGATTAAATTTTGCGGATGCTCTACCCGAACACCCATGGCAAATCCTTTCGGTTCCAACTCAATATTTTGCTTGTGAAGCATTTCATAGATATTGTGCGCGGAATGCCCTGTGGCGAGAATCAGAGCGTCTGCTTCGAAAATTTTGCCGGATTCGGTTTTGCAACCTCGTACCTTGTCATTTTCAATCAGCAGATTGCTTACGGTCTGGTCATAGTGTACTTCTCCGCCGTAGCTGATGATTGTTTTCCGCATGCTTTCGACAATAAGGGGGAGTTTGTCGGAGCCAACGTGTGGATGCGCCTCGTAAAGTATTTTGTCATCCGCGCCGTGAAAATGGAATGTTTCGAGAACCCCTTGTACATTTCCCTTTTTCTTGGAGCGGGTATAAAGTTTTCCATCGGAGAAAGTGCCGGCACCTCCTTCGCCGAAGCAATAATTGGAATCCGGATTAACCCCTTTATTTCGGTTCAGTTGGGCAATATCTACTTTTCGTTCATGAACTTCTTTTCCTCGGTCAATTAATATGGGTTTTATTCCCAGTTTTAATAATTTCAAAGCGGCAAAAAAACCTGCCGGTCCGGCACCTACGACCAACACGGAAGTCTTGTCTCCCACAAATTTATAATCAAGTTCTACTTTAAGTTCTTCCGGAATTTCGTTTACCAATACTTCAACGGCAATATTTATTTTAGGTGTTGAACGTGCGTCAATGGACTTTCTCGAAATCCGTACTCCCTTAATCTCATTTGTATCCAAGTGAAGTTTTTTAGCTATTTCTTGGTGCAGTAATTCTTCTTTGAATGCCTGTTCAGGTGTAAGAATGAGTTGGAGATGGGTTTTCATAAAAATAGATTTTTAAATGACAAAGATATGAAAAATAAAGAAAAACGTTGTTTTTGATTGGCAATCAATCCATTCTAAAGCCAAAATTTACAGATTTATTGATCAGTAAAGAACTATATAGAATCGGTATGAGTAGTACATGCGATTTTTTTTTAACAACTATATGTAGAAAAGACGACAAAATTATACATTTCTCTCCTATCGTATAGAATAAAATACATAACATCAAGTGTTAATCGAACAAAAGAACGACTATTTACGGACAATTTTGCACCAGCATACTCGTTAATCGACCTGAAATATGTGTAAATTTGTCAGCCAAATAACCGTAGCTCAAGAACCGAAAACGAATGTTATGCGTAGCAAATTTTTACCTTTCGCTCTATGTCTTCTGCTTGTACACGCGAGCACGAAAGCGGCAGATGAAATCTATTTTTCCAAAATCGCTATCGAACAGGGATTGTCTCAGCTATCCGTCATGACTATTTATCAGGATGAACTTGGTATTATGTGGTTTGGAACACGAGAAGGCATTAGCCGCTACAACGGCAATACGATGGAAGTAATCAAACCGGTGCTGAATGACAGTAATTCGTTGAATGGAAGTTTAATCAAAAATATTTGCGGAAACAAAAACGGACAAGTGTTCATCCATAGTCAAAATGGTGTAAACGTGTATGATATGTTCACGGGTAAAATGCGTATTATTCAACGCGAAAATGTTGATGCGATTGCGTATGGTGTGAAAAATCTTTGGAGTTCGGAACAGAATAAACTTTATGTTTTTACTTTTCTAAAACGTAAATTTTATTTACGTTTTTTATTTTACGCAAGAATATTTAATTCGCTTATAACAAGCCTCATAGCGTCTTTTATCATCGAATATGCTTTTTCAATATTTGATGGATTTTCTGATTGTCCTTTTTTTGTTTTTTCAATACTCATTGATAGTGATGGGGTTACAAAATAGTTCTGATTAAATAAGGAGTAATACAACCACACATATCCTTCTTGTGTAAGTGTATAGTTATTAGAGCCTTTACTCTTTTTTATAGCACCTCGTTCTCTCAATTTTCGTAGTTCGTATGCAATTTTTGCAGTTTTTGGATTTCCTTTCATTTG
>JBKEBE010000160.1:0-5661 GCA_047973025.1 Paludibacteraceae bacterium | reverse complement strand
TTTTGTGTATGCTATAAACGTATTCCGTCAAATGCGTTAGCCCATTTTCTATATGCTTCTGCAATTTCGCCAATACCATAAGCCAAAGCATCATAGATTGAACTTGCTACATAACATACACCCTGCCAAATGGTACTGAAGATACCGCCGCCATTTACTTTCATCATTTCCGCCGCGTTCATTTCTTGAACACCATAATTGTTTAAATCCCATGTTTTCATTTCTTTACAAATTTAGTTTAAAAAGTTAATTTTCAAAATGTTTGTTTGGTAAAATCGTCCATCCGCGCGCTTGACGGTTTTCGTTTACCGCTGTAAAGAAAAGCAAAAATAGATTACATTATTTTGTGTTTGAAAGATCGTGGGGATTAAATACCTTTTAACACAGAAAAAGACCTGACAGATATTGCAAACCTGTCGGGTCTTTTCCGAAACGATCAAACTGTCCAACCGGTTATTCTTCCTCCTTTACCTCGGTGTAGTACAGTTTGTATTTCAAGGTTACATCTTTATTTGACTGTGGCATTTCTAATCGTAAAAAAGATGTTTGCGGACATTCGTAACATCTTTTTTTGATATAACTTACCCCTTCTTTGGTGGCAATTCCCCCTTTTATATACAGATTAGTCTCATCACTATTTTCACTTCTTCCGGGAAAATCTATCCCTACGAAGAATTCAGAAAAACCGCTAAAAATCAGGTTGTATGCCGATAAGTCAAAATAAACCCGATTTTTGACGTTTTTATCTACGAAAAAGACCGGACTGTCTTTCAATAAGTCTTCATGGGGCGTGTTATTTTTTGACGAATATACCAACGGAAGCACATAGAAACCCTTGCTCTTGCCTCTGACCGAGAAATAAAACTGTACTCCCCTAATCCGGTACGTTTTTTCTTTGATTAAAGGTACGCGTGATACAAAAAAATTATACGATTTATTGTTGCTAATAGAAATACTTTGTCTTGTCGTTTTTGGGGTGATGGAATTGTATTTCTGCTTTTCGGGATATACTACTATCTCTTGTAAATAAACAACCGTATCTAATCCGAGATCACAGCGTGCGGTGTTGCTTGCTGTGACTGCACTACCGGAAACGGTCATTAAAAGTAGCAGTAGGAGGAGTGTGGGCTTTAACATGGCTATCGTGATATGAAGATTACAAAAAAGTGGATATGAATTTCAAGTGTTTGCGACAATTTGTAAGGATTTCGGCTTAACATCGTACAATCATCGTAAATTCCGAAGCCCCCGTATAGAACCAAAGAAAATAATTCTTTTTATAACTGATAGTTATTTCACAACCAGACTCATTGACCGATGTTTCCGTGACTGTTTCACTTCCGATAAACGGGCGTGCATAGGTCTTCATAGGCAGAAAGGAGAGCGATAAAATCATGATTGACATGATTAGAGCCGATTTCTTGATGTTTTTCATTACAAATTTAGTTTAAAAAGTTAATTTTCAATATGTTTGTTTGGTAAAATCGTCCATCCGCGCGCTTGATGGTTTCATTTACCGGTGTAAAGAAAAGCAAAATTGTTCACACCTGTTTTTTTTTTTTTTTGAAATATTAACGTTTTTGTTGGGGTGTTTTGAGTGATTGTAGTTCACTCGTACCCCTGCCGGTGCGGATTTGTAATCCGTACCTTGTTTTTTGTTAGAAAACAAATTTCTTCTTTTTTATTGCTCTTACCGGGCAAACTACAGATTGCAAATCTGTGGGTGCAAGGGCGATTAGAAATTACACTATCCGGATGCGGAATTTATTACATCTAAAGAGATAATAAGAAAGGACGAGAGATACTGAATCTTACGAAATATAAATAACTGTGTTAGGCTATTTTGCTAACAATTAGATGTTTATTTGTCAATTAAAGGACGACTTATGAGTTTCTTCTGAAAAAACAAATAAAACAGAATGCTAACAGTGCTACCAACAATGTTTGCAAAGAAATATTTATCGATGTTGTTAGATATTATAAATTGGACTACTATAAATAAACAAACGAACAATGTGTATTTTTTAATTAATAACTCATTATCCTTTTTAATCGTAATGATTAAAAAAATTATCAAAGGTGATAGTAATCCGGCTATTAACGATAGATAGATACGATCAAAGCTGAGAATGATTTGTAAAACACGTGAAAAAATTCCCAGAAACAAAAGTGATAGGGATAAAAATAAAGTCCGTTTATTTATTTTAGCGGTTTCCATACAATAAATAGGATTAAAATTTGTTCTACTGAAATAGTATTTATCTGTAAATTGAATCTATTAACCAGGCGGGTTAATAACGACATTTTTTACGTGTCAAAGTATTAATAGACAGCTATTTGTGTAGAATAACATCACGTTATATTAGTGTCGGGTTAATAAGAATGTTAATGAAAAACAATATCAAATAATCAAAAAGTTAATCATTAACATTCTTCAATCTTTTTATGGTTCTCCGTTAGTTATAACCAACTTTAGCCATGGCAAATCCTCCTTCGCCGGCAGATTCACGTAAAGCCTTCATGCCTGATACGATTACATTAGCAACTTTACCCATCCACTCGAATGCCGGTCCCCCTCCATTGGATTGTAATAACTCTTTTGTTGTTAAGGGTTGTAGATTTAATTCTTTGATATATTTTTCCATATTCTTATATTCTTTTGTTAAAATCCTTCTGCATAACCTTTTTTGAAATCAGTAATACATTTCTTAGGTCCTTCAAAAATGAGTTCACTCACAGCAGTAGCAAGCATTACACCTCCAAGATATGCCCAAAAGTGAATTCCTCCATCCGTTTCTCTCATTTCCGCCGCGTTCATTTGCTGAACGCCATACGTGTTTAAATCCCATGTTTTCATTTCTTTACAAATTTAGTTTAAAAAGTTAATTTTCAAAATGTTTGTTTGGTAAATTCGTCCACACGCGCGCTTGATGGTTTCGTTTACCGCTGTAAAGAAAAGCAAAATTGTTTACACTTGTTTTTTTTAAAATATTAACATTTTTGTTGGGGTGTCTTGTGTGTGTTGTAGCTCACTCGCGCGTGATAGACTTCTACCGTGCTGTCAAGTATTTCGGGCGTGAAGATGGGGTGGGGCATGATTATAAGACAAAAGGTTAAAATAAACGTGTTTAAGAAACACGCTCGCTTGTTTATTTGAGAAGTAATCCTATTAAAAACGATACGGCACAAGTACCACAATAATTCTATTTAAAAGGAACAAAAGGGTAATCTTAAGCATAAATAAAAGCCATAAAATTAAATGAAAAGTGAATAAAAACAGTTAATTTGTATCCACTAATTTTTTCTTTTGAGAAATATTCTGCGTATGCAAATGTGTAAGAAAGATAAAGACCTATAATCAAGGCAAAAAATATATATCCTAAATTATAATAGTGCAAGGAAGCGAAGAATAATGCAGATATTATACACAAAATATGTATTGATTTTTTTGTTTTTTTTATATGAAATACACGGAACGATAACCTAAATATTAGGAGTTGACATAAAAACGTTTCAAAAACAGGAGCGAATATTAGTGATAGAAAGAGAATATCAGCAATGGAATAATCTCTCTCAAAATCATATCCATTAAAAAAGAAATTTAAAATTGTTGTTGTAACAAAATACAATATCGTCGCACCCAGTAAGAAAATACTATAAATCTTAAATTTTTTTTTGATGGACATTTTATGGGTTTTATAAGAGAAAAGGGAAATTGTACTTCCCTTTTCAATCTCGTATTCATCCTTTAACACTTCCGGCTCCCTTGGCTAAGGCTAAAAGGATTCTAGTTGCTATATATGCAACATCATATGCAAAAGAAGTTTCTGAAGTGGGGGCTCCTCCATTTATGCTAAGAAGTTGCTGGGATTCCAATTCTACTACTGTATAATTGTCTATGATTATTTTTCCCATTTGTAGTAATTTATTAATATTTTGATTGAAAATGACTTAAAAATGAAATTATTTAAATTCATCGTTTATAGCATCTCTAATTCCCTTTTTAATTTCATCCCATTTGTCAACGATATATCCGCCTATTGCGAGCCACGTAAGCCCTTTTCCTCCATCCGTTTCTCTCATTTCCGTCGCGTTCATTTCCCGAACGCCATACGTGTTTAAATCCAATGTTTTCATTTCTTTACAAATTTAGTTTAAAAAGTTAATTTTCAAAATGTTTGTTTGGTAAAATCGTCCATCCGCGCGCTTGATGGTTTTCGTTTACCGCTGTAAAGAAAAGCAAAATTGTTTACACTTGTTTTTTTTTTGAAATATTAACATTTTTGCGTATCTAAATTTTCTCGTTTTGTCGGCTATATTCGCTTTGTGTAGCGGGTTGTGTCGATGTGGTGTGTTTCGGGGGGCGGGGCTTAAAGATTTCGGATATTCTGCAAATAGTTACAACTTGGTATGATTATAGCAACGGATTGATATAATTCGTTCTCTATTTTTGGTTTTAGTGCTTGGAAAAAGCTTCAATGTTATCTTTTCGGGAACGAGCTTATTTTCTAACAGTCCGTAGTCAGTTTGTAGTATGTAAGAATTGAATTGTTCGACACTTTTCGCATGATGTGGAATCCACGTTGTCTCTATTTTTCGTATAATACCGTTTTCATCCACCGATACAAGACTACTGACATCATCGCCGGAAGAGATGTCTCTCCATTCTCTTCTTAACGGACGGATTGAGAAGAGAAAAATAGACATATTGTCTTTTTCTCCTTTATAATCACAGTAATAGTTACTCAACCTACGCTTACAAAAATAACTAGCCCGAGCATAGCTTATCTCAATCGCTCGTTTGATGCTTTTATTTAAATATGCGTTTTCCAATGAATCTTGGAATATTAGGACACTGTCGAAAAAGATGTAAGGCACTTTAAATTTACAAGATACTACCCCCTTATTCTTAAAGTTGTTCCCGGATTGATAGTCGTAAGCTACATCTAATCTGTAATCCTTATAATACGGGAGCAATTTTTTGTTCCTTTTTGTGTTGTAAAACGATGCGGCATTAAAATCATTTTTTTTGACAACCAATTCATTTAGTACATAAATTTGTTCTTCAAGTATGATTTCGCGGATGCCGGCTTCCAACGCATCAGCTGTAATACTTATTTTTGCAGGATAATAGCCTAAATAGTTTGCGATAAGCGTGTCTCCGATTGATACTTCTTTAATTGGAATTTCCAATTCTCCTTTTTCCGTGCCAATCTTGTGTAACTTGTTTCTTAGCTCAATTTCCGGATAGGGTAGCGCCCCCTGCTTGTCAGAAACTCTGACAAGCAGATTTTGTGTATAAACAGCTTGTGAAGCAATCAAAAGCAAGAATAAGAGTAGTCTCATGTGTATAAATATTTCAAAAAAAGAAACTTTCGGACTTTATTAACTTAAACAGACAGAAAGTTTCTTTTGTGTATGCTATAAACGTATTCCGTCAAATGCGTTAGCCCATTTTCTATATGCTTCTGCAATTTCGCCAATACCATAAGCCAAAGCATCATAGATTGAACTTGCTACATAACATACACCCTGCCAAATGGTACTGAAGATACCGCCGCCATTTACTTTCATCATTTCCGCCGCGTTCATTTCTTGAACACCATAATTGTTTAAATCCCATGTTTTCATTTCTTTACAAATTTAGTTTAAAAAGTTAAT
>JBKEBE010000126.1:0-3347 GCA_047973025.1 Paludibacteraceae bacterium | reverse complement strand
TTAAAAAAGTAAGTGTTTATCCAAGACACAAAAGAATATATCAATTGTTAAGAGTTCATCCAATTGCTTTCAGAATTTATATTAAAATGGAGCAGATGATAAAAGAAAGTTTATAATTTCTTTACAAATATGGAATCAAATTCCATATTTGTAAAAAAAATGAAATGGAAGTAACCCTACATTGGGCGAAAGGAGCGTTGTTCGAGAATATGATAATGGCAGATTTAATAAAAAATTATTACAATCGGGCTAATCGCCCGCTCTTGTTTTTTGGGAGAGATAATACCGGCAACGAAGTAGATTGTTTGATAGATGAAGGTAATATTGTTAAAAGTATAGAAATAATAGAAATAAAAGCATCTACCACGATAAACTCATCCTTTTTTAATGGATTGACTTACTATTCAAAATTAAATAATACGAGTTTACCATATTTAGTGTATAGAGGAACAGAAGATTTTAAACGCCAGAAAGCTCATATAGTTTCTTGGGATAATATAAATTCGATAATCGATTAGCCTATGTTTTCCGTCATCATCCCCCTATACAACAAAGCGCCTTACGTGGAAAAAGCAATACGTTCGGTGCTAGTACAAACATATCAAGAGTTTGAGCTAATCGTTGTTGACGATGGCTCACAAGACAGTTCGTTGGAAATAGCCGAAAAATTCAAAAGTTCCCAGGTTCAAATTATCTCACAAGTAAATGCGGGTGTGAGTACCGCGAGAAACAACGGGGTGAAACTCACTAAATATTCGTATCTTTGCTTTCTTGATGCCGATGACTGGTGGGAACCAACCTTCTTAGAAGAGATGAAAATGTTGATTGATGAGTTTCCAGATGCAGGGATTTATGGTAGCAGTTACTACAAGGTTAAAAACGGAAAAAATATACCGGCAAATATTGGTGTGGATGCCGGATTTGAGAGAGGCGAGGTAAATTATTTTCAGGTGTATGCCAAAACAATGTGGATGCCGTTGACATCAATTTCAGTGGTTATTCCCAAGAAAGTTTTTATTAAACAAAACGGATTCAAGCCCCAACTTAAATTGGGCGAAGACTTCGATTTGTGGGTACGAATAGCGATCAAATACTCGGTGGTTTTGTTAAATAAGCCGTTGGCGTATTACAATCAGGATGTGGAACAAAAATTGAGAGGGGTAGTCCTTGATAAAATTTATAAACCGGAGACTCATTTTATATTCAATATGGACTTTTTGGTGGACGATGAACGCAAAAACAAAGACTTAAAACAGTTGTTGGATAAATTAAGAGTTTACACCCTTTTTAGATATAGAATACAAAAAGCACATCCTGAAGAATTGAAAAAAGAGATAAAGAAAATTGATTTTAAAAATCAGTCATTTGCTACACAGCTTCAATATAAACTTCCGGTAATCTTTTTTAAAAAATACTATGTTTCAAAGCGATACATTCGAGATTTGATCAGATGAAAAAGAACATAAAAGTACTGTTAAATAAACTTCGTGGCATTCAATCTATCGAAAAACTCAAAAAACGCGGGTTAAAAATCGGAGAGAACGTTACCATTATGGGAGGAGTAATTATTGACCCGTCGCATTGTTGGCACATAGAGATTGGGAGTGATGTGATTATTGCTCCCAATGTTCACATTTTAGCACACGATGCTAGTACAAAGATTTTTTTTGGTCATACCCGCGTAGCCAATGTGAAAATTGGTAATCGGGTTTTTATCGGTGCCGGAACCATCATCTTACCCGGTGTTACCGTTGGAGATGATGTGGTTATCGGAGCGGGAAGCGTAGTAAAAAAAGATATTCTCCCTAATGCTGTGGTTGTAGGAAATCCGGCTAAAATCATTTGTTCGTTGGACGAATACATTCAAAAACAAAACGAGAAGATGAACGATGAAAATACGTTTGATGAAAGTTTCACGTTGAGAAATCCGAATTTTTCAGAAGAACAACGAATACAAATGTTTGAAACGTGTGATAAGCAGGGAGCATTATTTGTCGAATAGTACGGCTCCAATGCTATATATGTAGACAAAAATACTGTATTAGGCAAACCCGTATATTCAATGAGATATAATGTAAGATAGGATGTAAAAATGAAGGTAGCTTTTCTTTTTGGTTCATTAAATAGGGGCGGCTTGGAAACCTTATTGTTAGACATCTGTCAAAAACTTCAAGAAAAAGATTTTGAAGCGATAGCCGTGTATCGTAAAGATGGTGTCTTGCAAGGTGAATTTCTAAAAACGAATGTCTCTTTTACTTACCTACCGGTGAGAAAAAATATCTTGGCTTATTTGCTAAAGTTAAGAAAATATTTTCAACACAATAAAGTTGAAATAGTGCACGCGCAACAATATTTGGACGCTATATTTGCGTATGCTGCATCACTGGGAACAAAAAGAAAAATAGTCCTATCTGTACATGGATTTGATTTTGATGGCGAATCTCGACTGTTAAATTTTATTTTGAAGAAAACAGATGTAAATATCTACGTAAGTGAATACCAACGAGAATACTATACAGAAAAATATAAATTAAAGCTGAACAAACAACACGTAATCTACAACGGGATTGATTTTTCGAAAATAAATAAAACGAATATAGAGACGACGGACAAACTGCGAAAAGAACTCGATATTAATAAATCCACATTACTAATGGGTATGGTTGGAAATTTCAATTTTGTCAGGAATCAATTTTTTGTTTGTCGGTTTTTAAACGCTTTGAAAGAAACAAAAACAGATTTTCATTTTGTTTTTGTGGGTAAGCGGATCGAAAATACAGCGCAAAGATATGACGCGTGTGTCAATTTCTGTGAAGAAAACGGATTAATGGAAAATGTAAGTTTTCTGGGAATAAGGGATGACGTGCCTGACATTTTATCCAGGTTGGACGCCTTTATATACGCGACAGAACACGATACGTTCGGTATTGCAGTTGTGGAAGCTATTGCATCGGGAATACCCGTTTTTGTCAATGACTGGGATGTGATGAATGAAATATGTGAAAATGGAAGGTTTGCCAATTTGTATAAAACGAACGATGAAAAAGATTTACTTTAGAAATTTATGCTATTTTTGCAAAACAAAGAAATGTATAGAGACAAAGCTAAAGAAGCCGCGAATGTCGTACAAGAAAAGTACCATATAGAACGACACATTGAAAATTTGAAATAAACTTACGAAAAACTCATAATTCATAATTCATAATTCATAATTCATAATTCATAATTCATAATTCCTTGCTTAACTACCTACCCAAATATTTTACCAAGCGTGCTATCGGTTTATATTTTATTACCTTAATAGCTATAACACTTATTTTTTTTTCCATCAGTATGAACGTGCTATG
>JBKEBE010000031.1:0-37336 GCA_047973025.1 Paludibacteraceae bacterium | reverse complement strand
ATTTTTGGTGGCCGTTATCAAGTACATGGCTGCAAACCAATACCGATAGGGCAAGTTGGAGTGTTGCATGACTGTGCCTGAACGTAAATTCTTCCGGGCGTGGCACTTTTTACATTCGTAAGCCTGTTTGTTTTCGAGCCAATAGTGCTCTTTACAATTACAATGACGACAAACAACGCCGATTTGGTCTCTTTGTTCTTTAAATTTCATGCGACAAGTATCCTCATCGGGAAAATTTAGTGCAAAATTCAGGATTTTCATTCTTGCTTATCTTTAGGTTGTTTAAGCTATAAAGATAATGAAAATCAGAGATATATGCAAATTATTTATAAGCTGTTTTTCAAATTTTTTAGTCCAATTCTTTTTAGGAAGTATTGCGGATAATCATATAATAATATTTTAAGTTCTATAGTTATACTTTGCAATATCTTCCGTGTGATTGCCGAACCAATAAACCAGCATTGATAAACCGGGTGATTTGTTTCTCGGCAGTTTTGTCCGGGATATTCAAATTCTTAGCGACTGCAAGATAAGTCTGGCGGTCAAATTCATTGGGTAAAGCATCTAATAATTGCCGTTTGTGATTTAATGGCTGCGGTGCTGCGGTGTCTTTGGGTAGTAGCTCAAAAATGTATGCTGCATGTAGCACAAGTACTTTTACCATTTCCATAACCGTATTGAAATCAACATCAGAGCAAACCAGAACACCTCTCCCCCCGCCCTCTCCTTCAGAGAGGGAGCCTGTATCCATAATTCTGAGGGCGGTCATAATCATAGCCAAACGAAATGCAATTAAACCAAGCCGCCGAATGCTTCCTACATAGTCATCTCCGCACAATTCGAGGTATTGAAGCTGCGTTTGTTCAAAGTAAGCGTTGAACGCTTTTTGTTGACTGCTTGAAAAAGCAAACCGAAATCTGCCCAGTTGCTGACGAAGAAAAAGATTGAATCCCAGAAACTCCTTGCCGTAAACATCAAATTTGTGTTCAAGCGGTTGTTCGTCATCTCCGGCAAACACATCTTTCCATATTGGACGAAGGTTCATAAAATAAAACATAAAACGGCTGAACAGTCCGTTTTCGGCGTTCGGTATCAATGAAGATACCTGCTTGGGCGTACCGGACAAAAGGGCGGAAAGTTGAGGGCTTGCCAACTCAACAAACTCCCTGTCTTTTCTGCGGTTGTAGGAAATTGTTTCGTGGTGAAACGCCTTGCGGAAACCATCTGAATAATTTCCGTGTTCGGACTTGAATGTCTGTGCAAGCGTATCTCCCTCGGTTTCAAAAATCAATCACTGGCAGATTCAACTCTCTAATGCAATTTTTTGAAAGAATAGATTTTCGGGCTTTTCTTCATGTGCTTTGTCGCTGCTGGCGTTGTATTGTGTGAGTTTCAGTTTGTATTCCTCCTGCTCGGCTTTGCATTGCTGGCGCATCATTTGGTGAATAGGCTCTACCAGACGACGGCAAAGCGAAAGCCTTCCTTTTCCTGCAGAAGCCTTTGCCGTAACAAACAGAAACAAGTTTGGAAATACTTCGTGCTGACCATACACCCCATACACATTGGGCATACATGCACTGAAAACAGTCAACGAACCCAATAAAAGTAAATCGGCATCTTCGGGAGAATCGGCATTTGAAGTGATTGCATGGAGTAATCCGGGCAAGGTTTCAGATATTTCTTTTGGGAAAGCTGGTAGTGAAGCCCCCTCTGACTCCCCCATAAGGGAGAAATCTACTTTCCCCAAATTCTCCAAATCCCCAGATTGGGGAAATGGGGATTTTTCCTGAGATTCTTTTTTATGTACCGAAATTGGTTGCTTCACGGCAATATCTATTCCTGCCGACTTTGCAAGGTGGTAAAGGGTTTTGATTGTAACGCCGTGGCCATGCGAAGCAAGGCAAGCGGAGTATTGTTTGTCGGTTTCGTTTTGCGAATATGACGGATAAAATCGACTTAGGCGGTGGTAGTAATTCCGACCGCTTTCGGTCAAAGCGTCAGCAAGGGCAAAGCCAAGGTCTCGCCAATCGGCATAATTGGGGGCAATATCGGTGGAGGTGGATTCGATACGGTTTACAATCAATTCCAAATCAGACCTCACCCCTGCCCCTCTCCAAGTGGAGAGGGGGAAAGTGCATCTGAATTATGAGATTTTTGCTATTCAATCTTATTGGGTTCTGTGGGTTGCCAGTCTGTCGGGTTAAATGTCTTCTTGCTCATATTGATTATACAGTTGAAGGTTTGTAAAGTGGATTAATGTATGCCTGCGGGTCGTGTGGTAAAAAGCAGGCGCGGGAGATATCCCGCCCTGATTTGTCAACCTCAACACCGTAGGTTTGTTGAATGTAGTTTGCAACCGCAGCAAAATAGTTGCTGTGTGTTGTTTGTTTGGTATCAATCGGGATTATCCACTTAATACCATCGCCGGAAGGACTTACAAAGAGTAATTGGGTTTCAAAGTATTCATCTTGCAAAAGTTGCTTGCGAAGCAGATCAACGCTTTGCAAATGGTCAAAATCAATACACAATAAGCCAGAATGTCTTATCAATGCTTTATCGTTGCGGGTTTGAAACATTCCTGAAAAAGTACAGTAATCGAAAGTTGAGGCTTTGAATTGCCGGGCTTGTTTCGGGTCTTTTATTCTTCTTAGTTTTTCAGTTCGTTGTTTTGCATATTCGCCGACAATGTAATTGTAGGCATCGAGCAAAGAAATTGACTTGTGAGGAATGGTATTCCGAACGGGAGCTTTGAAGAAAGAAAAATGTTTCACTACAATGTCTGAACTATGATTTGAATGATTGTTTTGATTATTCTGATATTGAATTTCAGTATTCGAAATTCGGTTTTTGAAAAAATCGAATTTCTCACCGATTTGCAAGTTCATTTCTTTATTTAGCGTTTGCAGCAACTCATCTCCTGACTGTTTGTAATGCAGTTCGGCAAAGTCGAAGGCATCACCGGCAGGGATAGCGTTTTTCGTATCGTAATGATACGCAATTTCGGCTGCACTTGGCATAGTTACAAGCGAGCTTAAACTCTGCACTCGTTGGCACGAAATTTCGCTATCCAAATGCCGTGCAAACTCTTTATCCTAGGCATTGCCCAATATATTCTCTTTCTCTATGAAGATATTCAATGTCGGTTTAACGGTATTGAATGGATTTTGGGTTGGTAAACAAGTCCTCCCCGAAAGGGAGAGGACTGTTTGTTTTGGATAATACAAACTCAAAATATGGGCATATATTCCAATGCCATAATGCGTTTTAGATAATATCAGAGCCGCCAGATCTGACGGCTCTACACAATTATTATTTCCCATAATTCTGAATTTTACGCATTGTATAATTGTCAGATAGGATTTTGATAATATCCTGACGGCGATAATAAAGCTTGTTGCCAATACGTGAGAATGGCAATAAGCCATTGGAACGTAGCGTTTGAAGTGTTCGGGGAGACACGTGTAATGCTTGCATTACATCCTGATTGTCGAGCCAATCTTCAAGAGAAGTCTCTTCGACTGGCTTTGGAGCTAAAAGAGGATTGTCTGTTCCGGCAAATTGTTTGCGGAAGTCAACGGCCAAGGGCTCGTTGCTGTTCTGAAAATAATCTTTCAGAATGTCAGCTAATCGCTGGGGCTGTTTATTGTCTGTCATTTTACAATCCTCCCTTTTTTAGCGACAAATTCTGCGCTTCCGCTTTTAGTTCTGCTGCGGTTTTGCGCTTACCGGATTTTAGCCATTGGTCGATTTCAGACTTCAGGAACATGAGTTTTTTCCCGTGCTTGTGGTTCGGAATGAGTCGTTGACCAACCCATGCATAAATGGTAGGTGCTGCGGGGTGGTCGGGGTGATAATCTTGAAACTCTTTCAGATTAAACCAGCGATCCGATTCATGTGTTTCCGATTGTCCTTTAGCTACGAGAGCTTCCAGATTTTCAACTTTCTGGATAAGATAAACTATTGCCTGTGGCAATTCGTTGAAAGAAATTTGTTCTGAAAACATATTGATATAGTTTTCGGCGATTGGGCTTCCTTCTGTGCCAATAAAAAAAAACACGACTTCGATTGAAATCGTGGTACAAAAAAATAGGAAACAATACCCTACAACTGGTTGTACAACCGGTTGGAAATTCAATATTGTTTTTGCTTGTCTATTGATATTGACATGTTTAGCGACTTGAATAATTCGTTTGCTCTTTCAATGTCCTGGGCGTGGTGTTTGGGGCTGAAAGTGATTCCATTCTGAGCATCATTGTAAATACTTTTATGGGAATTGCCAGTAAGAAATGCAATGAATTTACAAATGTCTGTAAGATCGTTATGGGCAGTTCCTTTATCTAATAGTTTTAGAAGCTCCATTATTGCAACGGATTTTACTTTTTGTGTAGCTTTTTCTGAACTCTCCTCATTGTCCGGATTTGAATCTTTCTCGCTTTGCGGTGAAGTTGCCTGGCGAAAGAGTTTAATTTTGTTGTCTAAGTTTCCACAAATATCCTCAGGGTATTGTTTTGAATATAGTGCGTAGTTGATAATCTCTAATAATTCAGCAGCCCGTTCATTGGAAAACTTGTGATCTTTCAGAGCGTCTACAATATCATTGACATTAATTGAGGGGTTGTTCTTTTGAGATATTTGGCGTTGGAGATATTGAATTTGTACTTTTAAAAGGTCTAAATATGCCTTGCTTGGATTGGGCAAATTCTCCTCTCTTTTACATTCTTCGATATATTCATGGAATTGCTCCTCGTGTGATTTGCAAGCAAGAATAGTGCGTAATTTGTCAAATTTCCAGGAGAAATGTTTTTCACTGGCTAACCACTCAGCTTCGGATAATTTTTTCTGTTCTTCTTTTGGTTGGTCTGTTTCAATGCCGTAGGCGGAAGGGTGTTTGGCTTGGTTTTCCTTGAGTTTTATAACCGCTTGTTCGAATGGTTCGAAATAGGGTTTAGCATCTTCATTGTAAGCTCCTTTTTCTTTGATAATAGACAAACAATTTTCTTTGTTAGGGCAATCTAAAGCCAAAACCATATAAACACATGCAAAAATGATTGTTGCTTCATACCAGCGATTCGCATTGTATTCGTAATCGAGGTTGAGCATGTTTCTAATTGGCTGATTTTGGATATCATCATTCTTTTTGCCCCGAATGTGTTTAATATCGTCCCAAATTTCATTTACAAATGCTTCTGTGAATTCTTCACTTTTTAATTTTTCTGTAATGGTACTAACGCAATTAAAAAGAGTTGTTTGAGAGAGCGAGTTTTCCTTAATCCGTTCGGTAGTTTCGGTTTCATTCTGGTAAAATCTAATAACAACACCAAAGGCAGCTCTTTCGCTCATAGTGAAGTTTTTAAAATCACTTTTTGAATTGAAAATGTTCTTTACATGCATGTGAGTATTAAATTGAAAGGTTATTTATTTGATTACATTGATTTTTATGTTGTTAGCTGCTTTTTGTTTGGTTTCATCTACTATTTTTGCGTAGATTTGTGTTACCTTCAAATCTTTATGACCAAGCATTTTACTTACTGTATAAATGTCGGTGCCGCTGGTCAATTGCAAAGTGGCGAAAGTGTGACGGAAGCAGTGAAATGTGATTTTTTTGTCTATGCCTGCTGCTTTTACCCATTGCTTTAATGGTGACGATATCCAGGCTGAATCGGGGAGCTTTTCAAAAACAAGCGCATTGGAATCGCCTCTTTCTCCACAAATTCCAAAAGCTTGCTCTGAAATAGGCATGTATTCAACTCCTTTGGTTTTCTTCTGGGTGAAATTGATTTTATAAAGCTTGCCATCGAAAACAAGTTCTTTCCATGTGAGCTTTTGAACATCGGATAACCGCAACCCTGTGAGAGCTGAAAATAAAGCTGCCCGTTTCAATGTAGGATTGTTGCAGGGTGTTTCTGCAAGTTTGTTTAGTTCTTCAATGGTAAGGAACTCCCGGCGGGTTTCTAATAATTTTATCCCTTTGGTTTTTGCGCTCAGGTCTGTTGTTAGGTAGCCATCTACAAATGCTTTTTTGAGTGCTGCCTTGAAAATGCTGTAATACGTTACGGCTGTGTTTTGGGCTAAAACGGCTTCGCTTGATTTTCTGCTTTTGGTTGTGAGTAAAAATTCTTTGAATTCTTCACACCAGCTTTCAGTAAGATTGGCGAAAAGAAGTGTCTCTCCACTGAATTTCTTCAGGTAGTCATGCACGCAAAGCCAACTTAGCTGTATGCTCTCCGAACGGTTCTTATTTCGTTGATTGGCTAACTTTACAAAATACTGTATGAAGTTGGTTTCTGCCTTCTTTTTAGCCTCTATCTTCCTGTTATCATCATCGGTGTAAAGTTCTGCATTATCAAATTCTTTTTGACGTAACGCGCGAATTCCATCGGCATAAACAATGCTTGCACGGTCCATTTCACTCTTGCATACAATTAAGCCGTTATCATCTCGCTTGGGCTTATATGTTTTATTGCCGTCCGGATCTGTTCTTGCTGTTCGTTTCTTATCCCATTCAATTGTAGTAACTGAACGATTCAAATACTGCCGTACTCTTGTTGGTTTGCCATCCACATACACCGGGTAACTCTCAATATAGAGATACCATTCTTTGCGGTCTTCAGCTTTGCGAATGCGAACCGTTGCTTTTGTGTTTGATAATTGCTTCATGGGTTTTCAGATTGAGTTGGTGCAAAAACTTTGTCGATTTGTTCTTTAGGTACATATACATACTTTCCGATTGGAATTTTGTCTATGTTCAGGCGTTTGATTGCCAGATATAAGGTTTTATCCGATATTCCAAACTTCTTCTGGACTTCGCCAATTGTATAGCAGTCTTCGGGCTTATACACTTTTGGGGGTTCGGGGATTGGTTCGGGAGTGGCAATTGGAACGAATAGAGCTTCGAGGTGAACCCGGCTTATTCTGGTCAATCTCTCACCAAAATTGTGAGCCGGTAAGTGTCCTCGTTTAATCAGGCGGTGCAAGGTGTCTTTTGATATTCCGAATAGGAGAGAGGCCTCGGCGATAGAAATGTAAGGACGACTTTGTATGTCGGCAATTACTTTTGTTTTTTGCTCTTTTTCGGATTGAGATTTTGCCTCTTCTTTGGCTCCCATCTTTCTTGCATGGTCGGCTTTGTTTACACACTGGCGACTGCAAAATCTGGTTAGGACGGTTTTTGCTTCAAATGGTTTCTTGCAGTGCTCGCAGACTTTCGGAATTTTTAATTTGCTGTAACCCATAGTAATAAATTTTAGATTGTCATTTGAAATAAGACAGAATAAACACACTAAGAATTTATAAGCATTAATAAGGCGCACATAGTCTGATAAATAAGGCGCGATACAAATATGGTACAAATGTACAATTAAAAAACCAATTACACAAATAGAAAAGCATAGAATTGAAAATAAAAAACCTCTGTAAATATATGATTTACAGAGGTTAGTCGATTTATTTGATTTGTTACTTAATGCGGACTATTTTACTTCTTCAAAATCCACATCCGTTACATCGCCATCTTGATTTCCGGTTTGTCCGCCGGGTTGCTGTTCGCCAAAATCTTGTGGACCAGATTGCTGACCTCCGGCTTGTGCATTTTGCGCATTGTACATTTCCTGACTTGCAGCTTGGAACGCGGTGTTCACATCGTTCGTAGCAGCGTCGATTCCGGCAAGGTCTTGCGCCTTGTGCGCTTCTTTTAGTCGCGCAAGTGCACTTTCGATAGCACCTTTTTTGTCGGCAGGAAGTTTGTCGCCAAGTTCGTTCAGCTGTTTTTCGGTATTGAAAATCAGACTGTCGGCATGATTCATTTTATCGATTTTTTCTTTCTCTTGTGCATCAGAAGCGGCGTTAGCGGCTGCTTCATCTTTCATCCGTTTGATTTCGGCATCGCTAAGTCCCGATGAAGCTTCTATACGAATTTGTTGTTGCTTGCCGGTGGCTTTATCTTTGGCGGAAACATTTAAGATTCCGTTGGCATCAATATCAAAGGTTACTTCGATTTGCGGTTCTCCACGACGAGCCGGCATGATTCCGTCCAGGTGGAAACGTCCCAGGGATTTGTTATGAGCAGCCATGGGGCGTTCGCCTTGAAGCACGTGAATCTCAACTGAAGGTTGATTGTCGGCGGCTGTTGTAAATGTTTCCGATTTTTTCGTCGGGATGGTGGTATTTGCTTCAATCAATTTCGTCATAACACTTCCCATTGTTTCTATACCCAACGAAAGCGGCGTAACATCAAGAAGTAGAATGTCTTTTACATCCCCACTTAACACACCACCCTGAATCGCGGCACCTACGGCAACAACTTCGTCTGGATTTACTCCCTTTGAAGGGGCTTTCCCAAAGAATTTCTCAACTGCAGACTGAATTGCCGGAATACGTGTAGAACCACCAACCAAAATCACTTCGTTAATATCGTTCACGGTCAAATTGGCATTTTTCAAAGCAGTACGACACGGTTCGATGGTACGTTGAATCAAATCATCGACCAATTGTTCGAATTTAGCTCTCGTCAACGTGCGTACTAAGTGCCGTGGTACTCCGTCAACAGGCATGATGTACGGCAAATTAATTTCGGTAGAAGTGGTGTTTGAAAGTTCGATTTTCGCTTTTTCGGCAGCTTCTTTTAAGCGTTGAAGCGCCATGGGGTCTTTGCTCAAATCAATACCGCTGTTGTCATTCTTAAATTCTTGAACAAGCCATTCGATGACGCGTTGGTCAAAGTCGTCTCCCCCTAAGTGGGTATCTCCATCAGTCGATTTTACTTCAAATACACCGTCTCCAAGTTCCAAAACAGAAACATCGTGTGTACCACCACCACAGTCGAATACCGCGATTTTCATATCCTTGTTTGCCTTGTCAAGACCGTAGGCTAACGCCGCGGCAGTAGGTTCGTTAATGATACGCTTAACTTGCAAACCGGCAATTTCGCCGGCTTCCTTTGTTGCCTGACGTTGACTGTCGTTAAAGTAAGCAGGGACGGTAATAACGGCTTCTGTTACCTCTTGTCCGAGATAGTCTTCCGCCGTTTTCTTCATTTTTTGAAGAATGATGGCCGAAATTTCTTGTGGCGTGTAAAGTCTTCCGTTGATGTCAACGCGTGGCGTATTATTGTCGCCTTTAATTACTTTGAATGGCACACGTGCAATTTCTTTACCTAAGCGATCGTAGGTTTCGCCCATAAAACGTTTGATGGATGAAACCGTGTTTACGGGATTTGTAATAGCTTGACGTTTAGCAGAGTCTCCTACTTTACGTTCACCACCATCTACAAAACCCACTACGGAAGGAGTTGTGCGTTTTCCTTCGTTGTTTGCGATAACGATAGGTTCACTACCTTCCATTACGGCAACACAAGAGTTTGTGGTGCCGAGGTCAATTCCAATTATTTTTCCCATTTTTATAAATATATTTTATTGTTATTATTCTGTCTTAAGAAAGTTCCTTCTTGTACTGGAAAAGTAACTTACGACCTAATTTTTTACAAATGATATGCCATCACCAAATTAAACTGCGGATTTTAAATTTTGGCAGAAAAAAGGAAAAATGAATGTAGATATAGATGTCGGGACTGACAAAACGGCAGTCTGATGAAAGTTAGAATGACCAACCGAGTGAAATACCTCCCCAAGGAAGAAAGTCAGAACTATAAATCATTGGCGTAAGTCCGACTCGAAAAAGAAATCAGCCTTGTGGTCTTTGGTATCGGTAACCGACACGTGCAGCCGGGAAAATAAAATTCATAACGCTTATCCCCATCTCAAAGTGGTGAGCGTTTTTCCCAAATAAAAAATTGGCTTGTGGTGTAAAATAAGATATAGCGGTACTTTGTGATGTGTAATTTGCAGAATTTAGCGAGATGCTTAGTGTCCCAAATCCGGCTCCAACAGCAAGCTTAGTGCTCGGCGATAACGTAAAGCCATAATCGTAATTAAGTGAATACACGAGTGAACTTCCGGCTAATTCCACGTAAATAGAGTGATGCTTAAATGGTACAGCAGACTTTTGGGTTGGCGCTTGAGCTGATAGCAGATTGGTAATCACGATAAAACAAGTAAATAAGATGAATCTCAAGTACATAAAATTTAATTTAAGGGTTGTTTGTTTAAAATGGGAAAAACAACCGAATTATTTAATATCTTCACACATTTATAATAAAATAAGGGATTCTAATCGTGTGAAAATTTTTTATACTTGGATAAAGAAATACGCATCTGGTTGTTTGCTCCGGTTCAACCTTTTGAAATACATGCTTGTTTTATAAATCTAACAGTCCTTCCGGCAGGGTTACTCGGATAATTTTAAGTGTATGATCGATGTCCGTGATAAATTCGTCAACGACAGGAATAAGAATTTCGACTGTATTATTTTTAACGATAAATAACGTGTTTGCTGTTCTTTGATCTACCGCGCTCACTTTGCCTATATTCCCTTTTTTGTTGTCAACGATTTCAAATCCGACGAAATACTCCGACTCGAAGGCTTCGTTCCTCGTTGTATCTAAATACGTATTTGGCAGATAAATGGTCTGTCCGACATATTCTCGTGCATGTTCTTCACTATCTACACGTTCCAGTTTGATAAGCCCGCTCGAACCGGACTTCATCTGCACATTTTCGATGTAAAAAGGGACTAACAAACCTTGTGGTTCCAAAAAAATAGATGGAATATCCTGATCTTGCAAGATGGATGAATTTGTACTGAATGCCAATTCGCCTTTCATCCCGTGTATTTTGACGATTTGTCCGACAGGGAAAATAGTATTTTTTAAAATCATTGCTTATTAATGACGGGCATAACTTATACGGACAAATATACAAAATTTCCCCTTTTTCAGATAGAGAAAGGGGAAATTAAATTAGAGTGTGGCTGTTTTATAGCTTGAAAATGAATGAGCGATAGCCATTCGTCCAAGTCCGGACTTGCTTCGGAAAACTTATTTTGCCGCCCATTTGCAACGAACGGGAGAGATAATCAACTCTTCCTTTTTCAGTAGATTCATAGCTTTATCTACTTCTTTGCGGTCTATTCCGGTCAGTTCTACTACTTTGCCGGCATTAACAGGTTCTCCGGCGTTTTTGATTGCTTCGAATACTTTGTCTTTATTTTCCATACCAGTACATATTTATTGGTTCTAAAGTTCATTAACAATACTATGTGCTATCTCGGTCATTTCTGCCGGATTTAGTTTTAATTTCGGATTGGATAAATTCATATCCGCTTCTTTATGGATAGGGATTAGGTGCACATGCGTGTGCGGTACTTCCATTCCAATTACCAATACGCCTACACGTTTGCATTTAACGGCTTTTTCGATAGCTATAGCTATTTTCTTCGAAAATTCCATTAACCCTAAATAGGTTTTATCGTCCAGTCGGAAGAGATAATCTTCTTCCGTATGTTTTGGAATCACGAGGGTGTGTCCTTTTGCCATCGGATTTATATCCAAAAAGGCATAGAAATCATCGTTCTCGCCTACTTTATAGCCGGGAATTTCGCCTTGAGCTATTTTGGTAAATAGGGTCATTTCATTTTTTTGATTACGGGTAAACAATTCAATCTTGTCCTGATTGGGGGTTATAACGAAATTTCCATCACTTCAAATTCCATTTCTCCGTTTGGAACGTTTACTTTGGCTTTTTCTCCAACTTTTTTGCCAAGCAAGCCTCGAGCTATAGGGGTTCCTACCGAAAGCTTTCCTTCTTTCAGATTGGCTTCACTTTCAGAGACCAACAGGTAAGTCATTTCTTGTTTGGTTTTTAGGTTCCTTATCTTTACGCGAGTAAGTATTTGAACTTCATCAATTGAAATCTTGGATTCGTCAATCATTCTTGCAGATGCAATCACTTCCTTCATTTCAGCAATTTTCATTTCTAAAAGTCCCTGCGCCTCTTTTGCCGCGTCATATTCTGCGTTTTCAGACAAGTCGCCTTTATCGCGAGCTTCCGCAATTTGTCTGGAAATAGCCGGTCGCTGAACGTTTTCCAGCTCATTTAGCTCATCAACTAATTTTTTATAACCTTCAGCGGTCATGTAGGTTACTGCCATAATTTTTTGGTATCGTTAAAAAGTTAAAAAACAAAAAGAATTCCAACTCGATATACGCCGGAACTCTTGTCTCTTTTATTATTTACTATGGCAAAGATACTTGGTTTTTTTTTGAAAAACAAATTAACAAGTCGTACAGAAGAATTATTTTTATACATGTGGGGCTAATTCCTATTTTGATGCCTCATGTGAAATGCGCATTGACCCTGTGTATGGAGAAGTTGGTGTCATTGGTATCCTAAGTATTTCAGAAACATGCTGATTTAGATTAGTAGTACATGATTTTAGTTCTCTGTACAGCAATGGTAGTCTATCAAAACATGGAAATGACCGCTTGATGTAGCTCATAAATTGGCTCTTGAGACCTACGGATTTTTTACGATAGCCGACGGGGGCAAATCCCTATGTATGCAGTGGATAATAAAGGGGATAATTCGTTCGCGTACATCTACAATGGAATGATTTTAAGAAGTTAACAATCAATATTTTATAGCCAATTTTTGTACTTTAGTTCGTCAATATAGTCTTTTATGGTTCGTGTCGGCTTCCATCCCAGTTCTTCTGTTTTCAGAGTCATTACATCTGCGCGCATTCTGTTTCCTTTTCTTTCCGGTAAAAATTCAATTTTACCGCCAAACATTTCGGCAATTTCTACAATGGTGTACGAATCGGGGCTTCCAATGCCAAATTCGTCGCCGTATCCGTTTTCGCCAACAAGAATCAGCCCCGAAACAATATCGTCAATGTGTGTAAAGTTTCTTTTTTGTGTACCGGGTAATACGATTGTCAGGGCTTCATTATTTTTCATTTTATGTTTAAATAAAGCGATAAGAGTCGCATATTTGCCTGACTCGATTTCACGATTGCCATAGACATTGTAAAAATAGGTGATGGCATAAGGCATATTAAACCAAGCCCCATAGTTTTTTACCAACTCCGTATTTGAAGACTTTGTCCACGCGTAAGGTGACTGTGTACGACCTAACCCACCATCGCCAAATTTGGTGCTACTCCCCGCATAGACAATTTTCGACCCGGCTTTACGCGCAAACTCCAATACGCGGAATGTTCCTTGTTTGTTATATTGCCATACAATGTCAATATCTTCAAAACTTTGTTCTACCCGTGAATACTCTCCCAGATGATAAATAATGTCCGGATTGAAATTGATGAGTTTATCAATGTCTTTTGTTTCGCCTTTGATGTAATTGACACCGTGTATATGGTTATGTTCACTCCCTGTAAAATAGTTGTCCAATGAACACACAGAATTGCTATTGTCTTTTACCAATTGTTCGCACAACGAACTTCCAATAAATCCGGCACCTCCTGTTACTAAAATCTTTCTCATTTATCGCTTTTTCTATTTATTTTACAATCAAATAGTAATTTTAAAGTTTTTATTTTATAATACAAGTCGGCTTTTTTCAATATCTGTTTACTTAATAATACGGCATCTTCGTAGTTGCCTAATTTTTGGTGTGCCTTAGCCTCCCGGAAAGCATATTTAACAAAAACGGAATCTCTTTCTTTCCCTTCAAAACAATCCACGTATTTTTCCAATAACGCCTGCGAATTTTTAATCCTTCTTCGTGAATCGGAAGATATATTACTATCTCCAACCAAATACCCTCCAAGAAACTCGTCGATTAAATGAAACTTTTCGGTTTTTTGTGCAATGCGCAATACCAAGTCAAAATCCTCAACCGCGACTAAATTTTTGTCTTCCGAAAGCCATCCCAATGCAGTAATGATTTCTTTTCGGACAACAATACTCGAATTCGGAATAGAAGTTACGGAGTTAAACAAAAAATTGAATATCGGCAATTCAAGTTTAAGACCTTTAATGTGCTTTTTCAATACTACGTATTCCGTATTGTAGCAGTGTAAATGGTGGTAAATAACGTCATAATTATTCAAAAAAGGCAAACACATCTCGAGTTTTTGAGGATACCACCAATCATCGGCGTCTAAAAAACAAATCCATCGACCCGTAGAGTTTTGTATGCCGATGTTTCGGGGCTTTGCGGGACCTCCCCAGTTTTCGTTCCAAAAATATTTGACATCAAGCTTATCTTTGTATCGAGAAACAACTTCAGCAGTGTTGTCGGTAGAGCCATCATCGCAAACCAGCACTTCAAATTCCTGACAGGTTTGAGTTACTAACGAAGTTAAAGTTTTGTCAAGTCGAGTGGCACGATTGTAGGTGGGTATGATTATGGAAAAAAGTGGTTGCATAGGCTCGGGTGTAATAAATAGGCGTTTGTGTTTATTATTCTATCATATAACTCCGAATTATCGGCAGTGTTGAATAACATACTAATCGGAATACATCTGTTTCATAATCTAAATTTTAATCCACTCATCAGGTATTAGTTCCGATGATTTGTCTTTTTGCTTAAACCAGTTTTTGGGCGCAATAACCACCTTGTCTTCATGGGTGTTGAGCCATGCGCCCCACCAGCTAAACGTGCTGTTGGCAATGATATTGTGCTTGCAGTTACTCATCAAAATCATATCCATATAGGATTGCTCTCCGGTGTTGATGTCTATGGCTTGAAAATCAATATTTAAGTTGCTAAACTGATGTCTTACCCAATCCATATCGTTACTAAAAATATAAAATTTAGGATTTTTTACCGTTTCCGAAATCCTTTCAATGGCTTTAGCGTAATAGTCCATTTCCAACAACATAAAATTCGAATTTTGGTAATCTCCTCGTCTTACGTGAATTGAAACAGCATTCTCGTTTTTCATCGAATTAAAAATCGTTTGGTTTTCAGTTGAGACAGAAATATCCGGTTTTAATTGAATAGCATCCAATATTTCGGCTCTGATATCTTTGAAAAACCTTTCTGTTTGAAAATAACCGTATAAATAGGTATTATCTTTTACCCTTTCTATTGACGGAATGTAATGAAACCGATTCCATGTACGTTCAATAAACAAATGCTTGCCGGTGAACATCCGTTTTATCCGGTAAATTTGATGGAACCATTTGGGGGTACGCAAAAGATTGGGAACGTATTTGCGGACTTCCTTTACGTCTGAAATACCTGCGTTGATATTAAATACGCTAAGCTCGAAATCTCGATTTGTAAAATCGGCTACTTCTTCTTTCCCTCTGATTATCGAAGTGTCAAGTTGTAATTCAACTCCTAATCTAAGGGAAACTGCTCTCGCATTTGCGTACTGAAAGAGTTGATTCCCCAACCCTCCGAAAAGACTTGCAATTATCATACGTTTCTCTTGAGATGTAAATTCAGCTCGTTGTAAATATCTAAGGACAAAGTTAAGGAAAAAACTCGACTTTGGTTGAAGTATTGTATCTTTGTAACTTAATTACATTAAACGCAAAGAATGGATAAAAGGATAAAAATTGTTTTCATCAAACCCAATGACAACACGTTCATAAAAGTGGATGAAAGAATATTGAAAAAGCATTACGATGTGCATCCTATTCTATTGAACCAGAAGAAAGGGAACTTCTATTACAGCCTGAATATGGTTAAGATGTTTCTCACGTTGCTACTAAACTTGTTCAATAGAAATACCGTTTTTGTGTGCTGGTTTGCCGATTATCACGCGGCAGTTATGGTTTTGGCGGCTAAATTAGTACGTAAAAAATCACTAATTTTTATAGGCGGTCAAGAAGCGGTTTGTTACCGAGAATTAGGGAAAGGAGTTTATCGTAAAAAAATCAGAGCCGCCTTTGTCGGGTATTCTCTGCGAAATACAGATTTGATTATTGCCAATCACAAGTCGTTAATCTACCACGAGAACTACTATTACAATCCCGAGAATCCGCATATTGACGGGATTAAACATTACGTAAAAGGCTTAAAAACACCAATCGAGATTATTTACAACGGAATTGATCCCGAAAAATTTGTACGAGACTATTCCATCAAGAAAGAAGAAAACTGTGTGCTTACTGTAGGTACGATGGGTCAAATCGGCGACTTTTACAACAAAGGATTTGACTTGTTTATTCAAGTAGCTCAACGTATGCCCGATTTGAAGTTTATTCTCATCGGGCTGAATCCCAATTTTTTAACGTGGACTGAAGAGAATTATCATTTTTCAACAATCCCCAATTTGACCATAATTCCGTTTTGTCCACAAGATATTTTAAACGAAAACTACAACAAAGCCAAAGTGTTCGTACAAGCATCTATTACCGAAGGAATGCCAAATTCACTCAATGAAGCGATGTTGTTGGAATGTATCCCTGTCGGTTCGAATATTAACGGTATCCCCGATGCCATAGGTGATACGGGTGTCATAATAAAGCATCGCAATGTGAATGAAATTGAACAAGGCATTCGGTCGGCACTTGCCATGAACACCGCCGAAGAAGCAAGAAAAAGGGTGATTGAGTTATTTTCACTTGAAAAAAGAGAAAAGGAAACAAAAGTAGCGATTGATAGGTTGATACGGAATTAGTCTTTACGTAAGCGAGACACGATATTGTCTTGAATAAACGTCAAGGCTTGCGCGTATTCCGTAGTATGGTATTTTCTTACCCACAAAATGTAGATTACAACCGCTAAAATAAGCTGCAAAGCCAGTAAAATGTACATATTCCCAATCAAAAAGGACAATCCGTAGCAAACGCCCGCAATGAAAATTCCCATTGAGAAGGGAGCTATGAAATCCCGTATTTGATGTCTGATATAATGATTTATCTCCTTTTTGATCAAAAACATAGAAATGCCGTAAGCGATAAACGAAGCTATGACATATCCTACCAACATAGCTATGATACCGGACTTAAAGCAAATAAAGACAGACGCGAGTATCATTATCTTCTTTGCTATTTCCAAACGAAAAGTCAACCCGGATTTTCCTTTCGCGTTTAACGCGCTTACAGTCAAGGTATAAAGCACCGAAAATAAGGAAGCGGCGCAAAGTAGCTGAAAGTAGGGGACAGCCGGTAACCATTTCGGCGATAATAGGACATAAATGAGTGGCGTAGCGATAGCAATTAACGTTATTATTACCGGAAATGTAATCATAGAAGCCTTTTGAGCCATACTTCTGAAGATATTCCGATAACGTACAAGGTCATTTTGCACCTGAACAAAAAGGGGATAACTACTTGATGTTATTACAACAAGAAAGGAATAGTTAAATCCTTCGGAAAGTTTGTTTGCCTGCGTATAATCTCCAACCTGCCTGATGTCGTAATATCGCCCCAGAATAATGACATACAGGTTGTTGAAAATCACATTTAACACCGAAGTTCCTAGTATATTCAAACTAAATTTCCAAAGTTCTGAGATTACTTTAAAAGAGAAAATCGGCTTCGGTCTCCAACTTCCGTTTACGTAATAAACAATCATTCGTACCAGCTGAAAAACAAGTTGCTGCACAATCAACGCCCATACGCCAAATCCGGTTAAGGCAAGGACTACACCAACGATTCCACTAATTAAAACAGCCAAGATATTTGATGTCGCGATGACTTTAAAATTCATTGCTTTACTGAGCTGCGCGATAGGTACCAAATAAAGCGAACTGATGGGAATGGTAAGAAAAACGACTCGGGCAATAGAAACTAACCGGGATTGGTTGAAAAAAGAAGCTATGAATGGGGCGCAGAAGAAAAGGACAGTATATAAAATGATTGAAACAATTAAATTGAAAAGAAAGACGGTATTGTAATCAGTCTCATTTGCATTTTGTTTGCGTATGAGTGCTTGGATAAAACCGCTTTCAACAAATGCGAACGAAAGTGCCGAAAATATGGCGATGGAGCCCAACAAACCGAAGTCTTCGCGACTTAATAATCGCGCCAAAATGAGTCCTACAACAAATTGAACAGCTTGCTGACCAAATCTATCGACGGTTGACCATTTGATCGAATTGATCGTTTTTTGTTTCAGATTATCGCCCATCGGATAAATTTCGGTAGATCGCAAAATCCGCGATACTATTCATTTAGTTATTTACGTTTGCCGATTTTATTGTTTTGGAACCAACAGTCCCGGCTATGAACAGGGGGGGGAAGCCTGAAGTTTTCGGTCTAATACCGACCGTTATTTTATATTTATACTTCGATTTTATCACTTTCGCCCCAATTATTTATAGACATTATTGACATTCGTATTTTTTCAGTCCACAAAGGTTTCTTTTATTACTTCTTTGCATTTTTCAATTTCCGACTTTGTCAGATTTTCAAAGACTCGGATAACTCGGGTTTTATCAACTGTCCGAATTTGGTCGATTGCAATCATTCCCATTTTCCCTTTGTGTTTTACTGAAAATCGGGTCGGGTATTTTTTTAGATTCGTTGTCATGGGTGCAAAAACGATTGTGTTCAAATATTTATTCATTTCATTTGGTGAAACGATGACACAAAGTCTTGTTTTTTTTATTTCGCTCCCAACTGTTGGATCAAGATTTACAAGAACGATTGAATATTGATTTAAATCCATTCTTCAAGGTTTTCATCATCGAACACATCATTCATCAGCAACTTATCATCTCCGTTCTCGTTCATTTTTTGAAATTCTTTTTCCCAATTTTTTCTTGGCGAAGCAACCGGTTTGAGAATAATCTGTCCTTTTTCAAGAATAAGTTCAACTTTATCCTTGATATTATATTTTTCCAAAATGGTTTTGCTAAAACGAAGTCCTTTTGAATTTCCGATTTTGATTATTGATGTTTCCATTATTTCCTAAATGTTATTACAAAGTAAATACATTTTATTGAAGTATCAAAATTCGTTCCGTGTTAACCCTAACTCTTTTATCAATCTTTCCGCTCCGCCCACTTTATCCATTACAAATAGCACATAGCGTATATCAACATTGATACAACGTTGCAGATTGGGTTCAAAAATAATATCGCCACTCATGGCTTCCCAGTTGCCATCAAAAGCCAGTCCGATGACTTCGCCCTTATCGTTAAAAACCGGACTACCCGAATTACCGCCGGTGATATCATTGTCACTGATAAAAGCAACATGCATGTCCCCCGTTCTCCGGTCAATATACCTGCCATAGTCCCCTTTTTCGATAGCTTCTTTTAATTTTTCAGGCACGACAAACTCCGGATTTTTCGGGTCTTCTTTTTCCAAGATACCTTTTGTCGTCGTATAGAATCGATACGAAGCGGCATCCGCCGGCTCATAGCCCAATATTTGACCGTATGTTAGTCGCATCGTGAAATTTGCGTCCGGATACATCGGTTGTTGTTTGTCGATACTCCATTCTTTTAATCCGGCTTCGTACAGTCTTTCGTTTTCTTCAATATTCTCCAAAGCCTTACTGTATTCGTCGGTACGTAGTACGTTCATTTTTTGTTGCACGTCGTTGTAAAAAACGATAGCCGGGTCTTTCGCGAAACTCCAATCCTTCTTTTTCAATGCTTTTGCCAACTTTTCTTGCGACGCGAAAACCGATTTATTAAACAAGTTATCGACATACTTGGCATAGTTTCCTTTGTATTTTTTAGAGATGATTTTGTACGTTTCGGGTAGATATTCATCAGAAACGGAATTGGCGTAGGCTTCAAGCAACGCTTTGAAAGCACTTTTATCCACTTCGGGATAATAATCTTTGTATTTACTGCCGGTTTTCTTCAGATTTTCTTCGACAGATTGATTTTTGTCGAGGACATTGCTTACAGAATTGGCAATTTTGGGTAGTTCCACACCGGCTGAAAGCGATTCGCGCAGATAGTCTATGGCATGTTGATTTTTATCAATCAGTTCATAGTATTTTTTTAATTCCGGAAGTACATTCCCGTATTTGATTTTACGGTTATTATCGCTATTCACCCACGCTACAAATCCATCTTCTGCTTCTTCTTTCTCTTCAACCACGTTCAACTTTTTGACGGCATTGTTCATCCCAATGCTATTCTTCCAATAGTTTGAGCTACCGGCATACTTACCGGCATAGGCGATATTTACAGCTTCATCGGCAAGCATAAACTTCTTCCACACGTCTTGTTTCACGCCCCGCATGCTGATTCGTGCATTGTTCCCGTTTTTTACCCTGTTTTTGATGGCATAGGAAGTTGCGTAACGATCAGTAGAACCCGGATTCCCGAGAATCATGGTGTAGTCGCCTTCCCGGATACCTTCGGTGGAAACTGCCGCGAATCTCCTAGGCGAATAAGGTATGTTGTTTTCGGAGTATTCAGCCGGTTTACCGTCCTTATCGGCATACACGCGAAATACGGAAAAATCGCCGGTATGACGCGGATACATCCAGTTATCCGTTTCGCCGCCAAATTTCCCGATTGACGATGGAGGCGTGTAGGCTAATCGGACATCGTTAAATTTCTCGTAAACAAAAAGGTAGTATTCGTTACCGGAATAAAATGAACGAACTTGTGTCGTGTAGTTTGAGTCTGTTTTTTCTTCTTTTTTGATAGAACTAATGCACTTCTCTACAGCTTCTTTTCTTTCTTTACCAATCAAATTGCCGATTGAATCCGCGATTCGCGCGGTAATATCTTCTACTTTTACCAAAAATGTAACGGACAACCCTTCGCAAGGCAATTCATCCGTCAATTCATTCGCGGTAAATCCGTCTTTCAAGTAATTGTGTCTTACATCGCTCAACTTCTGAATAGCTCCGTAACCACAATGATGATTGGTAAAAAGCAATCCGGATGACGAGACCATTACGCCGGTACATCCGTTTCCGAAAATGACAACCGCGTCTTTCAGACTGACGTTCTTATCGCTGTAAATTTCATCGGCTGCGAGTTTCAATCCCAGTCCTTGCATCTTGTCGATGTTCAATTTTTTTACCAATGGCAACATCCACATGCCTTCATCGGCTTTTACGTTCGGTACAAGTAGAGCAAACGTCAATACGGAGAATAATAGTTTTTTCATAAAAAAAATGAAATCTGCGCTCAGACATTCTAACAGACGAATGAGAGAGCAGATTTTATAGAATGTGATATATTAATCGATTATTGGATACTAAAGAACACTCTAATGAAAGAATTACACAATCGTAACCCATCCGCGCGTATCCGGCTCGTTACCATACTGGATAGCCAGTAGCTTGTGATACAATTTTTCACAGACAGCTCCCGGTTTTCCGTCGTTAGCGAATGAGTAGGTTATTTTCTTGTCATAATCATCGATTCGCTCGATGGGGCTGATTACGGCTGCTGTCCCACATGCGCCGGCTTCTTCAAAAGTAGCTAATTCTTCCACCGGAATCGGACGACGCTCTATGCGCATTCCCATTTCTTCCGCCAAGGTTATCAGACTTTTATTGGTAATGGATGGAAGTATGGAATTGGACTTCGGGGTAATGTACGTATTGTCTTTGATACCGAAAAAATTGGCGGCTCCACACTCATCGATGTATTTTTTCTCGGCGGAATCAAGATAAAAAATATTGGAATACCCCATCTCGTGCGCTTTTTCTACGGCAACCAAACTGGCGGCATAGTTTCCGCCAACTTTGTATTTTCCCATTCCTAATGGTGCCGAACGATCAAATTCGCGCATGATGACAAATGGCGTAGTTTGAAATCCGCCTTTAAAATAGGGTCCTACCGGCATGACAAAAACGATAAATTCATATTCGTGCGAAGGTTGTACGCCTATTTTAGGGGCTGTCCCTAACATGACCGGTCGAATGTAGAGTGAAGCTCCCGATTCATAAGGCGGAACAAAACGTTTGTTGAGGCTTACCGCTTTCACTACAGCTTCTTCAAATATCTCGGTGGGAAGCACAGCCATCATCGACCCCCGACAAGAGTCCTGCATACGTTTGGCGTTTTCGTCCATACGAAATATACGGATTTTACCGTCTTTTCCTTTGAACGCCTTTAATCCTTCAAAAACTTCTTGGCTGTAGTGCAAGCAAGTGGCACCGATATGTAGCTGAATGTTTTCGTCTTCGGATACGCGTAGTTCGCCCCATTCGCCGTTTTTGTAACTACAACGAATGTTGTAATCGGTTTTTTGGTAACCGAATCCCAGATTGTTCCAGTCGATATTTTCCATTTTTATTTTTCTTGAGTTTCCTTATCTAAAAAGTTTTTTATGGTAAGTAAAAAAACGTTCTAATAGTTATCTTCTTGCGATACGTGAAATAAATACGGTATGGCTTCGTTTCCCATGTTAAAAATCAAATCCATAATACTCAGGTCTTCCAAAAACCCAAATTTACGATCAAAAACCTGATAATAAGGTGTTAAATTGTAAATTGATTCCTTTTTAGGATGAATGAGATAGCGAAAATCATTCATATTCTGATATTCATTTTCAAAGTCTTTCGTTAAAATTAGAGTCTTTTCGAACGAAAGAAAATCAAGTATCAAAATTAGTAATTCGTAGTTGTAATCCCAAAGAAACGTCCAATTCTTTTCGTAAAACGGGGCGAAATCATCTTGTAAGTATTCAAAATAGGGGCTGTTTCTATAAGCCGAATTTATTGCCCGCCAGTGATTTTTTTGCCAACCGCCATGTTTGGATATCCGGACATCCCGAATGGGAATTTTTTCTCCGTTGTTGCTCTCTGTCGGAATGGTTAGCGTTTCTACGCCGTTAGCCGTAGCTATGTTGCATCGATTCCGATACGATTGCTTCACGTAGTTTTCATTTGCTTCAAGTAATACCTTATCGGCTTTTAACAGGGCAATAAAGTAAGAAACAGGCGGAAGATACGCCGTCGAAAAATACGAAACTCGAAACTTTGAGTCAATAGTTGGATTACCGTTTCGCATTCTTGAAGAATCGGTCAAACCTTATTTTTCCACCAAAGAGTGATTTGTCTTTATTCAGTGACAACCAAACAAACATTGGTCGTCCAACAACGTGATCTTCGGGAACGAATCCCCATGAACGCGAGTCTGCCGATTTATGCCGGTTGTCGCCCATCATCCAGTAGTAATCCATCTGAAAAGTGTAAGAATCTACGGATTGATTGTTGATGAAATAGTGCCCGTTACGAATTTCCAACTTGTTCCCTTCGTAATTGCGAATACAACGCTCGTAAACTCGGTATGTAACTGAATCGAGTTTGATGGTGGCACCTTTTTTAGGAATAAAAATGGGTCCATAGTTGTCTCTTGTCCAGCCGGTATTTCCCCCGAGTGGATACATGCTGTCGCCAACCGGGGACGTAGTCATCCAATCGGGTTCGATGACCAATTTTGTTACTCCGTGTGTATTTGCAAGTTGGTTGTATGTTTCGGCGGTAAGTGGGAAATGATATACCGGATAGTTTGGATTTAAGCCGATTTGCTGAATCAAATTAGAATTGCCGGCTGTGTTCAGTTCCTCGTAATCTTCATTGCTGATTTTCAGGTCGTCAATCAGGGTTTTTGTCAGACGTGTTCCATCGGTTTGAATAAAATAATTAAACTGAATTCCCGGGTGTTTCTGTTGTGGAGTTCCGTTTACGACTACTTGATTGTTCACGACCTGAAGCGTGTCTCCCGGCAATCCGACACAGCGTTTGACGTAGTTCTCGCGTCTATCAACCGGTCGGTACATGATTTCGCCGTACATTGCCCGATTTTCACTTACGATTTCTCGTCCGTACTTGTAAATCAAGTCGGTATTGGGTTCTTGATTTAGGACATTAACTACGTGGGAAAGACCTTCATAGTAGCATATTGAATAGTAATCCGGATTTTGTACTTTGAACGCGATGGTATCTCCTGCCGGAAAATTAAAAACGACAATATCATCCCGCTTAATGTGGGTATGTCCTTTCAGGCGGCGATATTTTACTTGTGGCTTTTCAAAATACGAATTTGTATTGATTATCGGAAATGTATTTTGCACCAAAGGGAAAGAGAGTGGCGTCATGGGTACTCTTGGTCCATAAGCGGCTTTGCTGACTGCCAAAAAATCGCCAACCAACAACGTCTTTTCAAGTGAAGATGTCGGGATTTGGTAATTTTGGAACAAATAATTGTTTATCAGATAAACGGCAACAAGCGCAAATACAATCGCGTCAACCCACGACATAACTGAACGGAGCGTTTTATTTTTTGAATTTTTCCACCAGTTCCAAGGAATGTATCGGGTTACGAACGCGTCAAAGATAAATGGCAGTACCAACAGCCACCAAAAGTTGCCAAGCCAGATAACAAAAAGTAAATAAAGTACGCACCAAATGCCGGCTTTAATCCATTGCTTGCGGGTAGTAGTTTGAAGGCGTTGCGAGAAAGTTTGTTTAGTAGGCTGTTCCATAATTGGATATAAAAAATTAAGATATCGAAGTTAGAAGTAAAATCTATTTTTTGTCAGAAATATTTCTTTGAGTATGCTTAAAATTGCAGTAAATCCCCCATCCCCAAGAGTCCTTTTTTATCCTTTACAAATTCAGCGGCAACTACCGCTCCCAACGCAAACCCTTCTCGACTTTTGGCGTCGTGGGTAATTTCAATGCTATCTACATCACTTTCGTATCGTATGGTGTGGATTCCGGGTACTTGTCCTTCACGAAGTGATTTGATGGCTAACTCATTGGGATGGTTTTCCACATCTTCTACCCATTTGGATTTTCGATCCAAGTTTTCGAGTATGCCTTCCGCAAGTGTAATGCCGGTACCGGATGGTGCATCCAATTTTTGGGTATGATGTACTTCGGTCATTTCCACGTTGTAATCGGGAAATTGATTCATGAGTTTAGCCAAATATTTATTGACAGCCATAAATACGTTGACACCCAGACTGAAATTGGATGCCCAAAACAAGGTTGCGTCTTTTTCTTGGATTATCGCTTTTACATTATCCAGCTGATTTGTCCAGCCCGTAGTACCGGAAACTACCGATACGCCGGCTTCAAAAGCTTGCAAGTAATTCTCGACAGCTACGCTTGGTGCGGTAAATTCTATGGCAACGTCGGCACTTTTGAATGCTTCCGATTGAAAATCATTCCGATTGTCAATATCAATGATTGAGACGATTTCGTGCCCGCGTTCCCGTGCAATCCGTTCAATGGTTTTACCCATTTTTCCATGTCCGATTAGTGCTAATTTCATAAGCAAATTTTTAGAACTGCCCTGTACCCAACAATACGAGTGTGCAGGCAATTTCTACTTGAATATTATTTTCTCTGAGTATTTTGTAAAAATCTTCATTTTCCGTACCCGGATTGAAGATTACCCGACGTGGCTTCAATGACACGACATAGTCGTAGTATTCCGGCTGACGTTGTGGTCCCACATACAGCGTTACGGTATCTATATCGGAGTAGGCTTTCTTTTCGATATCGATCGTTTGTCCGAAAATAGTATCCGGTTTTAGCCCCAACAATTCAATAGCATGATTGTGCGCCAAAAGCCGTTCAGCGGCTTTGTAGGAGTAGCGTTCCGGATTTTTGGATGCGCCTATTATAAGAGTTCTCATGCGTAATTTGTTAATTTTAATCAGTTTAACCCTACTTCAAAACATTCTGCTATCTCGTCTCCGATGGCTGTTTGATTGATTTTTACTTCGCCGACATCCGATAGCAACGTGAAATTAATTGCTTTAGAATCGTTTTTTTTGTCGTGTGTCATCAGTTCGAGTAATTTGTCGTAATCACTACAACCACAGTCGTAATTACCGTAATTCTCTATTACAAATTGTTTTAGCTTCAAAAATTCTTCTTTTGGAAAGTCTAATTTGATTCGCGACAGATAAAGTTCACAAATCAAACCCCAAGCTACCGCGTAGCCATGTAACACCGGATTTTTAGAAATATAACTATAACTTTCAATGGCGTGTCCGAACGTGTGTCCAAGGTTGAGCGCTTTCCGTATGCCTTGCTCTTTGGGGTCGGCTGCTACTATTGTTTCTTTTATTTCGATGTTGCGGGCAAGTAATGTTTTCAAGTTAGAGAAATTGATATTATCCAAATTAAAAGCCAAAACATCGTTCCAATCCTTTTTTGATGAAATGAGAGCATGTTTAACCATCTCAGCAAAGCCGGAGCGGATATTCCTATTATCTAACGTGCGGAAAAAATCGGTATCGATCAAAACCACTTTCGCCGGTGCAAACGCGCCAATTTCATTTTTAAATCCCATAAAATTGATACCCGTTTTTCCACCCGTAGCCGCGTCCACGGCTCCAAGTAGGGTTGTGGATATGTTGACGTATTCAATCCCGCGTTTGAAAGTAGCTGCAGCGAATCCTCCAATATCCGTTATCATACCGCCACCTACATTTATCATCAATGATTTGCGAGTAGCTCCATTTTCAGACAGGTATTTCCAGATTTGTTGTAAGGAGTCAATATTTTTCTTGTCATCGCCCGCCGGAATTGTGAGAACATGACTGTTTCTAATTTTCTCATTTCTCGAAAGAGTTGGCAGACACAAATTTTTGGTATTGGTGTCAGTAAGTATATAAATCTCGTCGCTCTCGTGATTTGCAAGTAATTGCGACAAATCGTTGACAATATCCTCTGTAATCGTTGTGGTAGAAGTTGTGCTCATATTTAACTTACAAAGATACGTTTTATTCTCAAAAACAGCAGTTAAAAACATTCAAAATCGTTGAATTTTATTATACGCACGATTTTTTCGGTGTTTTTAGTTAAAAAACATGAATTTTCAAAAACACATGAACATATATTCATATATTTGCATTGTAATTCTGAAAATAATGAACAAAGAAGAAATTGAGAGAATGGAAGACGCTGCATATATGTTGAAAGCAATCTCAAATGGTACGCGTTTGAGAGTGATTTCAATTCTAAAATCAAACGAGGAATTGACTGTCTCCCAATTGGTCGAAATGACGGAATGTGAGCAATCACTTCTTTCGCATCATTTGACAGACATGCGCGCTAAAGGCATACTGAATTGCAGAAAAGATGGTAAAAATTGCTTCTATTCGTTGAAAAATAAACAAATTACTCAAATTATTGATTGTATTCAAAGCTGCAATTGCAATTAAATTTTTTGTTTGTTCCGAAATTAAAATTATACAAAGAAAACAATGACAAACTTTTTAAAGAAAAATATACTTGGTCTGATAGGGGTAGCACTTGGCGCAATTGGTGGTTATGCTTATTACCATTTTATCGGCTGTAGCTCAGGCTCGTGTCCTATCACATCTAACCCATACATTAGCGTGATTTTTGGCGCATTGATAGGTTATCTTTTCTTGGATATGTTTAAGAAAAAAGAAACGAAAAAGGATGAAACGCATTAAACAAATCTTTACCAACTGGGGTGCTTCGCGCTATTTACGTTTAGCTTTGGGCATAATTTTTGGGTTAGCTTATGCTTTCGATGGACAGGGTGTCTATTTGCTGTTCGCGGTATTTTTCCTTGTGCAAGCCGCGATGAATATCGGTTGTGGCTGCATGTCAAATAGTTGCGCAACAAATACGAAAGAAAACAAGGAGAGTAATTATGACTTTGAACCCCTAAATACGGATAGAAAAGATGTATAGCACCTTTGATGTAAACGGAGACGGATGTTTAGTCTGCAATAATGGCGTAATGAACGAACTTGGCAAGCTACAAGGCGTTTTTGGTGCTGAAATTGACTTTGTGAAGGGTCGCGTAGTGGTTAGTCATACCGATGAAGTTACGCGTGAAGATTTGTCTCAAAAACTGGAACAATTAGGTTTTTTTGAAAACAAAACGAGTTGTGAAATGTAAAATGAAGTACGTTAAGACACTTTTTCGTCAAGATAGGATAAAAAAATGTATCTAAGTAAACCAAATGAATTATTTTAATATTTTAAAATTAAAACGTATAATATCTGAACAAAGAATAAGATTCTTTTACACTACTTATAAAATAAGGACCAATGAAAAAAATAATCGCGACATCTATTATTGTATTGGCACTGACAGGTCTATATACCTTTGCCGCTAAGGATGCTAAAGCCGAAATTAAAATCGAAAATAACAACAAAATAGCTAAAAAGAAAATGAGAACAATTCATTTAACAAAAGAGGAATTTCTGAAAAAAGTAGTTGATTATGAAAATAATCCGACCGAATGGAAATATTTAGGGGATAAGCCTGCTATCATTGACTTCTATGCCGACTGGTGTGGACCTTGCAAGATGATAGCTCCGGTGCTTGAAGAGTTGGCACAAGAGTACGATGGCGAGATTTATATCTATAAAATAGACACCGAAGCGGAACAGGAATTGGCAGGCGCGTTTGGAATCCGTAGCATACCGACACTCCTTTTCGTGCCGATGGACGAAGCTCCCCAAATGGCACAGGGTGCCATGCCGAAGAATGCTTTCAAGGACGCGATTGACAAAGTGTTATTAAAAAAAGTAACCGTTGAAAACGAACAGTAATGAACATTAAAACTATATTGGCTTTAGCTGCCTTTTCTATTTTTTTCGTGTCGTGTGGTGGGGAGAAAAAAACAGATTCGACAAAAACAGAGGATGCGGGTACCGAAAAAGTTCAGACGACAACATCCGATTCAAACGTTGTAGCTACCACGATACATATTACGACCGACGAATTTAAGAGATTGGTCATGAACTACGAAGAGAATCCTTCATCGTGGCAGTATCTGGGCGATAAGCCGGCAATCATTGATTTTTGGGCAACGTGGTGTCCGCCTTGCAAGGCGATCGCACCCGTTTTGGATGATTTAGCCAAAGAGTACGCTGGGCAAATCTACATTTACAAGGTGGATGTGGACAAAGAACCCCAATTAGCCGGAGCTTTTGGGATTCAAAGTATTCCAACTTTACTTTTTATCCCCATGAAAGGAGATCCGAAAGCGGAAGTGGGAGCAATACCGAAAGAAACTTTCAAAGATAGGATTGACAACTTTATGTTGGCAAACAAATGACGATAAAAAAAGCCCTATCATCGGGGCTTTTTTTATTCTATTCGAATAAGGGTCTTTAATAGACGCAGTTGTCATATATCAAAACGTTGTGAGACTTGATGCATAGTCACGTTATAGAGATTGCCTACATCTTAAAACAAAAAGCTCTAAGTTAGTATTATCAACTACTTAGAGCTTTATTTTGCGGTATGGACGGGACTCGAACCCGCGACCCCCTGCGTGACAGGCAGGTATTCTAACCAGCTGAACTACCACACCCGGTAATGCACTTGGGTTTCAAATGCGGATGCAAAGATACACCATTTTTTCATATTTACAAACAATACGTGGAATATTTTTTAAAAAACTAACGACATCAGAAAACGGATATTTTTGAGTTGTAGCTTGAGTGTGCTCACAAACCAGAACGAGTAAAGAGGCGCGTCGGATGACGAATCGCTATAGTAACAAAGACGAAAAGTCTCTTTCTACTTATTCCATGGGAATTTAAAGCACTTTTCGTTATAAAGCGAATAATCAGCATCGCCATTTACAGCAAAAGTTTTTACCGTTTTAGCTTCCTGCACGAGTAGTCCTTTTGCAAAATTTATTGTAGCGCCTGTTTTGACGCGGTCTTCTACAAGCAGAATGTTCTTGCCCTGGAATTCAAAATTAATAGGCGAGAGCAATCGTGGCGAATCAAACTTGGGGGTTTGGTTTATATCTCGAAGATTAATTTTTAACACCTGAAATTCAATGTCAAGGTATTGATTCAGAATGGCTGCAGGGACAATTCCACCGTTCGCAATGGCAACAATCAAGTCAAAATTTTCGTTAAATTGAATTTCGCGAAAACGTGTCATCACTTCTTCGAAGGTCTTTTGCGTCATTTATACTTTCTCCAGTGCTTTTAGAACGACAAATCCCCCAACAATTTGCAACAAAATACCGGGCAAACCAATCTTAAAGTCCTGAACAGCTGCAGTAAAACTTTGTGTCATCGCCCACTCGAGACTAGTACCAACGATTTGATAGCTCAATACGGATAGTAGAATAGCAAGAAGACTGATTTTTCCGAAAGATTTAGCCAAAATAGCCGTGGCAACTGCCAGCAAGATCGATTTTATCAGAATAATAGGAAGCGCTACTGCCGGAGGCATACCGAAAATAAGACTATTAATGACCGGAGATAAAACAGCTGTAAGCAGTCCCACATGGAGACCATACTTGTAGGAGGCGATTAACGTAAAAAAGTAGATCGGAAGAAATATTAAACCGCCCTGCGGGATAAGATGAGCTACTTGTGGAAGTAGTATATTTCCGATAACGAAGATTGTCGCGAACAGGTAAGTTTTCACATTGGAAAAGTCCAACGAATAGGTTTTTGTGGGTGTTGACATAATACGGAAGATTTAATTAAGTGGATTTCATTGCTTGCGAGAAAAAGACTACGACGAAGTAACTATTTTATCCGGAATAAGGAATCGTGAGCATGTTGAATAATTAACCATCAATCATATTTTTATCTGCATTTTTTTCGTCAAGATTCTCTTCCAACGCTTCCTCCTCATTTTTCAACGATTTATTTTTACAAACCAAGATACTCAATTCATAGAGCAGATATATCGGAGTAGCTACAATCAACATCGTAAATGGATCTGTAGTAGGAGTAATAATAGCCGCAAGAATCAGGACAACGACAAACGCATACTTTCGGAAAGAACGAAGCATCTCCTTGTTTACAAGTCCTATCTGCGAGAGTAGGTATATTACTACAGGTAGTTCAAAGGCTATTCCCATGAAAATTACGAGAAGAGCCAGCGTACTCATGTAAGACTGGATAGATATCTGATTCGTAATAAGCTCCGAGACTTGATATGTCCCTAAAAACCGTAAAGTGAATGGAAAGACAATAAAATAGCTGACGGCTGCGCCTAAATAAAAAAGGAACGACGACGATATAAAAACTTTACCTACACTCTTTTTTTCATTGGGATACAACGCCGGTTGCACAAATTTCCATACTTCAAAAAGAAGGTAAGGCAGGGCTATAACCACCGCGATAATCAGTGACGACAACATGTGAATCATAAACTGCCCGGAAAGACTAATATTAATCATCTGAATCTGGAAAGATTCAGGACACAGTTTGGGAAAATTTGTGATCTCAGCAAGATAGCATAAAAATTGATAGGTGTAGAAATCGGAATTAAGCGGAGGCAAGATGATTTTGTTAAAAATAAAATCTTTGAATCCGAAACCTATAAAAACCAGTACCAAAAGCACACTCAAACTTCGAAGGATTGTCCATCTCAAGTCTTCCAAATGCTCCCAAAAGGTGCTGTCTATCTCTGATGTCGTCTTATTGTTTGACTTCATCTTTTACTTGATAAAAAAATGATACCGGGAGATTATTCTTCAATATCTTTTTTTAGTTCATCGTCCACGTCCTTCAATCCTTTCTTGAAACTGGTAACACCTTTACCGAGTCCACGCATGAGTTCCGGAATTTTTTTTCCGCCAAATATCAAAAGCAGTACTAAAGCGATAAGAATAATTTCGGGAGCACCGAGTCCGCCAAATAGTAAGATTGAATGTAGCATAGTGTATGTTTTTTTAGATGAACATTTAATTTAATAGATATTTCTTCATGCAAATTTAGGACAAAGGTAAAGAAAATTTCAGAGTTATGTTCGTTGGGTAATCACACTTAATTTAATTTGTTTCTTTAACAGTCATTATCCCTTCTACATTTCGAAAGCGATATTTTATTAGTGATTGGTCTGACTCAAACCCAACGGCATTGATAATTCGTGTTTGCTGCGTCACGCGTATAAATTTATCGGAATAGATACGTTCCGTTGTCTGATCCCAATAAAGCAAGTCCGTTTCAAACATTTCGCCTTTCAAGTTAACGGCTTTCACTTTTCCTTTGAATTCCCAGATTCTTTTTATTTCGTCGTATCGGGCCTTATCACTTCGAAAGTTTGCATCAATCGCGAAATTAGACGTGAATTTTTCGAAATAAATACCCTTTGGAAAATCCCAATACGGGGCTTTGGCTCTATCGTAAATATCCCATTGATCGGTATAGATACGATAACGTGTTATCCCTGAATCTGAAATTACGGTCGTGATCTTGGTCGCTTCAAGCCCGGGTAATTTAGTCCTATCTTTCACGGCTTCGATTTGAACCACTTCTTCTTTCACGCATGAAATTGCTCCAAACAAGAAAACAAGCATCAAAAAGACAATTGTCAACAGATTTAATATTTTGCGTCTGTCATTCAATGTTACCTTGTCCGGTTAAATCGTCATCCGATGAAAAAGATTATAATTTTGGTTTAAAGAACCAATTTTCATTTATTGATGTGCTAAATGTGAGCTTCAAATAATCTTCGCGAAGCAACATTGAAGATCCGATTCTTGCATATTCAATAGATGCATTCATCAAACTTCTTCCGGTTCTAGTAGGCAACCCAACGCCCACGGTTACGCTGAAGTCATTTGGCTGGGTATTGTTACTTATTTTATAATATGGATTTCCGGTATTGAATCCGATTCTATAGCGTATCCTGTTCCTGTACTCTCTACCGTTGGGATCGGGAATGTATTCAGCTCCAACCGAGAGTTTTCTGTGATTCACGAGCGAATCGGTCTTGTTAAAGAACAAGGCATCCCCCCAATTCTGCATGGTGTAATCCACCCCGACCGTTAATTTTTTATTAAAAGTATAATTGAGTCCCAGACCTAAAACCCGAGGCAGTTCGAATCCGTCTTTATGATGAATTGTATCGCCATCAAGCTGAGCCACGAAAGTGCCATTCAACTTGTTTTTATTTTCATAAATCAACCCAAGTGTTACATCGTGCTTTTCGGCAAATGTATTATAAAGTTGCATCCCGTATCTCAATCGGGTATCAGATACGTTAATCTGATTGGAATACAAGGAAGAAGAGATACCGGTGCTTTCCCCAAAGACTAATGTACGGTTGTTGCTTACATTACCAAACATGTAATAGGCGTTTACTCCTAAAGAAACGTGCTTAAATAATTCAACGGAAAGTCCGCCATAAACTTGTGAAAACCCTCCTGACCCATTAAACGAACGTGTAAACGGCACCACCCTTTCCGGTTCATCAGGAACGCGACTGACGTTTATGGTGTCATTTTGATAAAAATTGTAGCCGGAAAACGAATAGGGAAGAATACCGGCACTGAATCCCATCCAATCGGAAAATGGGAAACGAATGGTTAAATATTCCAGGTTCGAGTTAAATGTATTCTTTCGATCGGATTGTCCGGAGAAACGGGAGAGTCTCGCTCCGACCGCTACATCAAACATGAAGGTCATACTGTCAACACTTGAATGAGATGCCGGATTTAATACGTTAATTGTATTTTTAGATCGGTTAGCTATTCCGGCTCCACCCATGGATCTGATTTCGGTAGCGGAGCTTTCGGTTATTTCACCGTAACCAAACCTTGTGTAAGGCGAATTTGTATTATTTTGACTCACGACAAATTGTGATAAAAACAATCCTAAAGCTAAAGCTAACGCTAGTATATTCTTTTGTTGGTACATTAAAAGTAAATGGCTTTTTTTATTTTGCTGTAAAAATTTTGAATATGCAAAGATGGCATATTTTATTTTCGTAAGAACATAAAATAGCTTTATGGCAGTTAAAAAAACTGAAACATTGCTACTTGTATGTTTGAATTTACAGAATCATTTTCTCGATAGGGAGGACAAGAATTCCTTCTGCACCCAAATTTTTTAATTTCCCGATTACCTCCCAAAATTCTTTTTCCGGTAATACCGTGTGAATGGAACTCCATCCTTCTTTTGTTAAAGGCATGATGGTTGGGCTTTTTATACCCGGAATTACGTCCGCGATTTTATCAATAGACGAATTAGGAACATTCATTAATACGTATTTCTTATCTTCGGCAAGCTGTACTGCCTCTATCCGGAATATTAATTCGTTTACAAGTTTCCTTTTCTCGTCCGATAAATTTGGGTTTGTGATGAGAACAGCTTCCGATCTCATCACACACTCAACTTCTTTCAACTGGTTGGTTACTAACGTACTGCCGGAACTAACGATATCAAATATGGCATCTGATAATCCGATACCCGGAGCAATTTCAACAGAGCCGGTTATAACATGGATTTCAGCATGTACGTTTTTTTCGTTTAGGTATTTCTTGAGAATCTCCGGATAGGAGGTCGCTATAATTTTATGGTTGAACCACTCAATGCCGGGATATTCTACAGACTTCGGAATAGCGAGTGAAAGCCGACATTTGCTAAATCCGAGATGCTTAAGAATTTGGACATGTTTATTTTTTTCAAAGTACTCATTCTCACCTACTATACCTAAGTCTGATACACCGTCAGCCACAGATTGCGGGATATCATCGTCGCGAAGAAAAAGAACTTCGAGTGGATAATTTTTGGCAGGCTGCAACAATTGTCTTTTCCCGAATTCTATTCGTATACCGGTTTCTTGAAGTAGAGCAATCGAATCTTCATTCAATCTCCCTTTTGTCTGTATTGCGATTCTTAACATTACTATCGTCGTTTTTTCAATGCAAATGTACGCAAAAATACGTAAAAAAAGAAGCCCGTTACATTAACGGGCTTTCTGTTTTTACGATTGGTGTAAGCTGATTAATTAACAGCAGCAACAACAGAATCAGCAGCAGCGTTCAAAGTAGAATCTACCACACTTGCGGTTGAATCAACTGTTTCAACAACTTCTGTAGCTACAGAATCTACAGTTTCTTCTGTTTCTTGTTTTGGTTTGTTACAAGCTACAATCATTGCAGCTACAGCAAATAATACAAATACTTTTTTCATTTTGTTTTAATTCATTAATGATTTAACATGTTCAATATTTTGTTCAATTCAAAATCGTTGCAAAGATAGAGTAATATTTTGAAACTACATTAATAATTTTGACTTTTTTTTTATTTATTTTCACTTTTGCCCATCCAAAAGCAAAAAAAAACAAATTATAGAACTACATCTACAAAATTACCTTTCTACATTCAAGTCCGAGAGTATAGTGCCAGTTTTACAATGTAACGAAGTAGAAACCACTAAAATGGGGAGCAAATATAGTGATTTCTTTTGTAATTTTATGGGTTAAAACTCTTGAATTCAACTTATAAATGCAACTTTTTAGGTTCGGTCGATTAGCAGGAAATACCAATTATTTTTTCAGCGATAGAATTGGTATATGAGAAAATGTTTTTCCTTACTTCTAATTTTGCGCCGACAACGAAAACAAAATCGCGAATATTCCGGTAGGTTAGTCATCCGTCCGAGTTTCCAATGTCATCTCGTGCAATCGGACACACAATATGTTTGTAGAATCCCGCCAACGAGATTAATTCCGAAGATGAAAGACAAAAATTCACTACTGACCGACTAAAAAATAGGTAAAAAATAAGGGACAAGACCAAAATCTCGTTCCAAGGTTATAAATTTGTTTTGGACAACAAAAATTATCCAACCTTGAGCAAAGATACAACAATGAATTTAGTCGGTCTGCCGAAAAGAAAGGGTCAGTTTTGAAAAGTTTTATGCTTTGGACTCGACCACCATTTCCCTGTTTTCGGACGTAATGAAAGGTGTTGGCAGAAACCCAAAGGACGACGGCAATAAAAAAGGCGGACTAAAAGTCCATATGCTGACCGACGTACACGCAGATACGGCGGTATTCGCAAAAATCAGTGAAGCAAAAATGCACGATAAGAAATTTTTGCAACATTTGAACCCGGCTAAAGGCAGTATGTTGGTTTTTGACAAAGCCTACAATTATTACCGGGCGTTTCACTCGCTGGAACGAACCATCTACATACTACTCCGAAAAGCTAAATCTGTTAACCCCATTAAAGATATCGATAACCTTAATTGCCATTAAATTAAAAATATTTCCAAGAAATACTTGACTTTTGAAGTTTAATATATTATATTTGCGGAGTAAGAAATTACGGCGGTTACTGAGTGTCGCATATACAAAACAGCTCTTAAAGGGTATACGAGGAGTGTACCCTTACTTTTTATCTCAAATATCTGTATATATCTTTACTAAACAAAAGGTCTTTTTCAATTTCATACCAACGCCCTTTCCAATTTAGCATTACTTTTTTTGTATCATCAGACCATCCTTGCCTTAGTCCCTGTATCAGCCAATTCCTTTTAATGCCTGATTGAATATCATAAGCCACAACTCCGGACTGTTCAGATCCAGATATTAAATTACTCTTTACACTCTCTGCTGTATTACCGAAAAGCGACTTTAATTCAACTTTTGTCTGCATATAAGTCTTAGTATCGTAGATATATACATCATTTTTTCTACCTTTTCCTAAATCGGATTGATTTGGGAAAACAACATGATAATTAGCTTTCACAAGCTTTTCGGCAATTTGAAACTCAGTTTGATTATATTCTGCATTTTGCATTACGCAATACTTGGTAATCTTTTTAAAGTACACATGTAATATGCTTAATATCAATGAATTAAATCTATTTGTTTTTTGATTCAACAAGAGGTTGACTATCAACTGAATAAGCAAAAATTTACCGAACTATTGATTACGTGAATGTTACCATCATTATATTTACAAGTGCTTAATTCATTGTTTTTAATAAAATTCTCAAAACCTAACTTTCTAACTTTAATAGATGTTTTTTGTAAAATTTGAAACTAAATCTGAAAACGTCTTCATCCCTGTAGGATCGAAATATAGTAAAACGCCTTTCGGTTTTACATCCCTAATTAGGGTCTGCTGAAAAATTTCACGCTACTTTTAGAAAATCGTACGACAGGCACAGGTGTTTGTTTGATTTTGTTTCAAAAAATAATCGAAAAATAGGTTCTTTGAAAAATTGCCAAAAAATATCCTGCTTTGCTCGCAGGATATTCATTACAAATATGATGGATGCTACCCAACTTTCGTGAGTATCTGCTAAGCACGCTCTTATTTTATTCGGGTTGCAACCGGCTTTTCCTTGTCCGAACTTGCCTTCGATGTGATTTCGCTCGTTTTTCTCTTTCTTCTGTTTTTCTTTTTGATAACGGGTCATCGGGTCTTTCTTGGGCTTTCGTCCCGGCGATCGCCCTGTGTGGCGGATGCCTCGTTCTTTGAGACAAGCCCTATTGGCGCGGGTCATATAAATGTCATCGGTTTGCACTAATTCGGGGTAATGTCCGAAAAGTTTTTTATACGCTTCCACTTGGTCAATCAGATACAGGCTTTCATTAAACGCATCATAATCAAATTCATTTATTCTCGTATAGCCGTTCATCAGGCTTACGTTTATTTTGGAACCAAACTCTACTTTCTTTGCGTCTTTTCCCCTGACAATGGGGCGGATAAAGGGTTGATGGATGGAAACAATGCGCCGGACGATGCTGTTGGTGCGGGTAAAGTACATTTCTTCCTGCTGACGGTAAAGTTCTTGGATGGTTTCCAAGTATTGAACTTCTTTCGCCGTGAAAATCTTTGGCGCAAGTGGGTGAGCAACCAAGATGT
>JBKEBE010000027.1:0-6806 GCA_047973025.1 Paludibacteraceae bacterium | reverse complement strand
TATCTATATATAGATAGACTTGCACATTGCACCAATGCTAAGTGATTAAAATTCAAAATAGTTGTTTATTTAAAAAAGATGTTGTATCTTTGAACCCAAGAGATAGGCAGACAAATAGTGGTCAAGAACTGTCAAAATGATATTTTTGCACCTTTTGCTAATTCGTAACCTATGACATTTTGAATTTAGACAATCATTTGATTATAAAGACATATGGGGGGTAGGTTCATAATCCTCTCTCTCCGCAATATCATTTGATAATCAAGTGATTATCCGATTAAGGACTAAAAAAGGGACTAAATTAATTGTTTAGTCCTTTTTTCTTTTCTATCATAAAGTTATCTTATTCTGCGATTAATTCAAAAATGGAGTTAATTCTTCAATGAGTTTATGCTCATCATCTGTCCCTTCAATATATCTTCCGTAAACTGTCAAGTTTCACAAGGATGTGAAACTTGACAGTTATATATTCACGTGGACGGGTTGCTTATGTGCGATATTGGAGATAAGTGTCTCAGCAATAGGTGGAAAAAATCAGAACTTATAGGTAAATCCCAATCTTACACCATATTCGAGCAACCTTGCGTGGTAAGTCCATTGCGTAAAAGGAAAGAGTGAATGAAGTTTTAGGTAAGGATTTACGAAAACTGACCCGCCAAACCTAAAATCATACACACCACCTAATCCGCCATAAAGTCCAATGCCGCTTTGAGTATCGAATGTGGCGGTATTGTTGAGTCCAAACCCGAGTAACAAGCCGCCGTTGAGAAAAATGTAATCGTCAAAAGTAGTTCTTACACCCAGCGGAATGTCGATTAACGACATCGCTGAATACGATACTTCACGCTCAATTCCTTCAGTCGGTGTTGTCTTGATATTGTACAATGAATAGCTTACACCGGTTTCCCAATCTATGGTATTGTTTATTCGGTATAAATAAACTAATCCGGCACCGGAGGCCCTTGTAATTTCATAGCTTGCTGAACCTTTTACTCCACCGGTTAGACTTGAGCCCGCTCCTATGGAGTAAACCGAACCGATTTTCCCGATTTGCTGCGCGGAAATAAGCGTAATGGATAAAATTAGGATTGTAATTAGTAAGAATCGTTTTTTCATCAGTTTACATTTTTTTTTTACATTAAGGTCGGATAGAACACGGTATTAATCATTTCTTTGTGTCAAAGTTTGTGAAATGGCTGTTTCATAAAAGATAAAGCGTTGACCTAAATTGTTGATAACTTTTCGATTTCAGTCGGAATCAGCCACAAAGTTACTGAATAATTTTGAAAAAAAATTAGTAATTTTGTCTGTTATAACCGTGAAATAAATAATTAGAAACGAGAATATATCTAATAATATGGCAAAGAAAGAAGATGAACTGAACGACGCGGAAGACAAGGAGTTGAACAATACTGCGGATGAAGTCTCAGATGATAAGAATGGCGCGGGTGGTACGTCAAATGAAGATGAAGATGATGATGTCGATGTTGATTTGCATTCCAAATACATCATTCCAAAAATATCGGATGACGGCGTGTTAAAGCATCATCTATCAGGAATGTATCAAACGTGGTTCTTGGATTATGCTTCATACGTGATACTTGAGCGCGCTGTACCCGATATCTACGATGGACTGAAGCCCGTTCAGCGACGCATACTCCACTCGATGAGACGTCTAGATGATGGTCGCTACAACAAAGTAGCCAACATTGTCGGGCATACCATGCAGTTTCACCCACACGGCGATGCTTCCATTGGCGATGCTTTGGTTCAGCTTGGGCAAAAAGATTTGCTGATTGACTGTCAGGGTAACTGGGGTAATATACTTACCGGAGACGGGGCCGCCGCTCCGCGTTATATTGAAGCCCGTTTATCCAAATTTGCGCTTGAAACCGTTTTTAACCCAAAAACTACGGAATGGAAACTTTCCTACGACGGCAGAAATAAGGAACCAATCACTCTTCCCATAAAATTTCCGCTCTTGCTGGCGCAAGGCGTGGAAGGTATCGCGGTGGGGTTAAACTCTAAAATACTGCCGCACAATTTCAACGAAATACTGGATGCTTGTATTGCGTACCTTCGTGGTGAAGATTTTGTACTTTATCCTGATTTTCAGACGGGTGGGAGTATAGATGTCAGTAAATACAACGATGGTGAACGTGGCGGTTCGGTCAAGATCCGTGCAAAAATCGGCAAATTAGACAACAAAACGCTGGTTATTAGTGAAATTCCATTCGGAACCGATACGTCGAAGTTAATCGAAAGCATCATCAAAGCCAGCGACAAGGGAAAAATTAAAATCCGTAAGGTGGACGACAATACCGCTCAAAATGTAGAAATTCTCGTTCATCTGGCTCCCGGAGCATCGTCCGATAAAACAATTGACGCTCTCTATGCCTTTACAAACTGTGAAACGAGTATATCCCCCAATTGCTGTGTCATTCACGACAAAAAACCCCGCTTCATCGGTGTGAGCGAATTACTACGCGTCAGCGCCGAGCATACCAAAAATTTATTGAAATTAGAGCTTGAAATTCAGCGTGATGAACTTTTGGAACAGCTTTTCTTTGTTTCACTTGAAAAGATCTTTATCGAAAACCGAATTTACAAAGACAAGGAGTTTGAAGAAAGTGAAACTCAAGATGCTGTAATTAAGCATATCGACAAAAGATTAGACCCTTTCAAAAAGGACTTTATTCGTGAAGTTACACGTGAAGATATCCTGAAACTTCTTGATATCAAGATGATTCGTATTACGAAGTTTGATTCAAATAAAGCAAATGATACTATTATCGGCATTCAAAAGAAAATCAAGGAACTGGAATATAACCTTGAAAATCTAACCGAATTTACCATTTACTGGTTCCAGAACTTGAAAGAAAAATACGGAGATGGTTTTCCACGCCGTACGGAGATTCGAAGTTTTGATACCATCGTAGCGGCTAAAGTGGTAGAAGCTAACGAGAAATTGTACGTTAATTTCGACGAAGGATTTATCGGAACCGCGTTGAAGAAAGACGAATTTGTCTGTAATTGTTCGGATATTGATGAAATCGTCGTATTCTTTAAAGACGGAAAATACAAGGTGGTAAAAGTCGCCGAAAAGCTCTTTGTAGGGAAAAACATTTTGTATCTAAATGTATTTAAGAAGAATGATAAAAGAACCATATACAATGCCGTGTATCGAAGCGGGAAGATTGGTCCCTACTACATCAAACGTTTTGCCGTGACAGGTATTACACGGGATAAAGAATACGACATCACGCAAGGGAAAGACGGTTCTCGGGTACTTTACTTTACTGCCAATCCGAACGCGGAAGCCGAAGTGATACGAGTAACCTTAAAACCCAAACCTCGACTCAAAAATTTGGTTATCGAAAAAGATTTTAGCGATATTGCCATCAAAGGCAGGCAGTCGATGGGAAATATCCTTACCAAAAATGATGTTCATCGAATCAATTTGAAACACAAAGGCGGTTCGACGCTTGGTGGGCGTGAAGTATGGTTTGACAGAGATGTGTTGAGATTGAACTACGATAAGCGAGGCGATTATTTGGGCGAGTTTTTGAGCGAGGATTTGGTGCTAGTTATCACTACGAAGGGTGAATATCGAACAACAAATATCGATTTAAGCAATCACTTTGAAACTGATATTCTTACGATTAAGAAATTTGATCCGGATAAAGTCTGGACAGTAGCACTCTATGATGCCGATCAAAAATTCTACTATTTGAAGCGTTTCCAGTTAGAACCTTCCGTGAAACCGATAAGTTTTTTAGGTGAAAATCCCGAATCCAAACTGATGGTCATTTCCGGAAAAACGTATCCAAGAATTGAAGTGATTTTTGGCGGTGTTGACGCGTATCGAGAAGCATTGGATATTGATGCAGAAGAATTTATCGGTGTGAAAAGTTTCAAAGCCAAAGGGAAACGATTGACCACTTTTGCCGTTGAAGCAATCAATGAACTGGAACCGATTCGACTTAAAACCGAAAAAGAACCGGAAGAATCCGAAAGTGATGAAGATAACAATTCGGATGAATCGGATTCTCAAGATGAAGAAAATCTAAAAGAGAAAGATTTCGAAGTAAAAAATGCTGAAAAGTCGGGAAATAAGAACGATCAGTCTGCTCTATTAAAGGATAAGGATAGTGAGGTTGATCAGCGCAAAATTATTGACGATATCACAGGACAGATGACTTTATTTTAGCTATACTGCATAAGATAATACTCAAAAATCGTAAAAACTTTTCCTTGGCATAATTATGTGATAGCAATATTTGGAGTTCCGTCGTATCGAATACACAAATAAGAAACCCGTTGAAAAAAATTGACTTTCTAAAAACCAACGCGATTAGACTAAATAGTACTCGCAGAAATTGTGTAAATCAATAAGTACGAGACGTTTCTACGGTTGAATTATCCCAACTCTTTTTATTGAAATAGTCCAATATCCGCGAGTAATGCACAATACAGATAATGACACCGCAGAACTTGAATTATTATTTAACGTAATGCCTAAATAGGTTTGACCATTCTTTACGTTGGCTGTCGTATTTCTTGAATATACTCCGGTATAGCTAAATCCAAAGAATTGCCCATCGTCAGTTGGTAGGGGTATTGAATTTGACGTGTCTGTTCTATAATGAGTGAAAGGATTGGGATTCGGAAAATCCTCACGTGCTAACGTTACGGTGTATTGATAAATATAATTGTCGTCAGGAACCCCCCAACCTTTGTTGGCTGTATTATAGAGATTATAAGGGTCGTAAACCGGAATCAATGGAAGGTTTGTGTAACCGGTAGATGCTGATGAATCTGGGTTGACCCTGCCGACAAATACATTTTCATCTCTGAATATCGGTACTACATCCCCACTCGCGTTAAGTCCTAAGGTGCCGGAAGCATTAGTTATTCTGGTCGAGTTGGAGTTTGCCTGTGTGAAACGAAGTCCGGTCTCTCCCGGAGTTCCACTATTTACTTCTAATTTTTTATTGGGAGTGGGTGTTCCGATACCCACTTTTCCGGTTTGGTAGATATCTTGCGTATTGCTTGTAGCGCCTTTATTGGTAAGCACATTATACCAAGGTTCAATACCGGTATCGGCTATCCGCATCCATTTGGTACCATCGTTGTAATAGTAGCCGGGAGTTACATCACCGGTAGTAGCCGTGTTGTAAACAACCATCGCTGCTACATGAGCGGTAAGTGGAGCATAGGCTGTCGTAGAAGTTAACGCTACGCGTGGGAGTAGGAGTCCTTTGGTCGAAGCATCTTCATTCGCTACGTTTTTTAGATCTAATATCGCGTTGCTGTTAGGATCAATGTTACTGCCCATAGTAACTTGAGCTTGTATGTTGACAAAAGATAATATGCCTAAGGTAAAGGAAATAAGGATATTTTTTCTTTTCATTTTCTACTGCTTAAATTCTTTTTGTACTTATTTATACTTTTCATTTTCCACGCTCTTACTTTGACGAACAATACTGCTAACCGTCAATAAGCGAGAAAAAAATCTACGGTTGAATTATTCCTATCCTTCTTATAAGAATAGTCCAATATCCATTTTCGATAGCTGCCCCATTCAATGTAACGGAAGTTCCTGCATTATTAAGTAACAAAATCCCTAAATTGGAATAACCGTTTGTTACGTTTGCCGTTGAGTTTCTTGAATATACTCCCGTATAGCTATATCCAAAAGATTGGCCGGTAGTCGTTGGTAATGGCGTAATATTGGCAGAGTTGGATCTGTAACGAGTGAACGGATTTGCACCTAACAGTGCCGTAAAATCTTCACGAGTTAAGGTTACTGTGTATTCGTAGATGTATTGGTCATTTGGAACTGCCCATCCTTTGTTGGCTGTACTATAAAGGCTATAAGGATCGTAAACCGGAGTTAACGGAAGGTTATTGTAACCTGTTGGAACTGTAGCACCTAATGTAACTCTGCCAACAAATACAGTTTCATCTCTGAATATGGGTACAACATCACCACTTGTATTGAGTCCTAAGGCACCAGAAGCGTTAGTTATCTTGGTTGAGCTTGAGTTCGCCTGCGTGAAACGAAGTCCGGTCTCTCCTGTGGTTCCACTATTTACTTCTAATTTTTTATTTGGAGTAGTTGTTCCGATTCCCACTTTTCCGGTTTGATAAATATCTTGTGTATTACTTGTAGCACTTTTATTGGTCAGTACATTATACCAAGGCTCAATACCGGTATCGGCTATCCGCATCCACTTGGTACCATCGTTGTAATAGTACCCGGGAGTTACATCTCCCGCAGTTGCCGTGTTGTAAACAACCATCGCGGCTACATGAGCAGTAAGTGGAGCATAGGCGGTCGTAGAAGTTAGCATCACGCGTGGGAGCAGAAGTCCTTTGGTCGAAGCGTTTTCATCCGCTGTATTTTTTAGGTCTAATATGGCATTGCCATTGGGTGCAGTATTACTTCCAAGTGTAACCTGTGCTTGGAGTGTGTCGGAGAGTATTACCATACCTATAAAAAAGCTGAAAAGAGTAATTAGTATTTTCATGTGTTTGTGTCTTTTTATTTTTTATGATTATCCGCAATACTTCCTAAAAAGAATTGGACTAAAAAATTTGAAAAACAGCTTATAAATAATTTGCATATATCTCTGATTTTCATTATCTTTATAGCTTAAACAACCTAAAGGTAAGCAAGAATGAAAATCCCGAATTTTGCACTAAATTTTCCCGATGAGGATACTTGTCGCATGAAATTTAAAGAACAAAGAGACCAAATCGGCGTTGTTTGTCGTCATTGTAATTGTAAAGAGCACTATTGG
>JBKEBE010000053.1:0-7258 GCA_047973025.1 Paludibacteraceae bacterium | reverse complement strand
TACAGAATTTCAACTGTTCGACAAGACGGTATTCATTCCTTTCGGGGAGTTCACCCAAGTGTTTGAGGGTGGACAACAGAATCGTGGAAAGAAGAGGAATAAGTTTATTGGCTTTCGGTTGTGTCATCCCAAAGAAAGCGGCGTGATGCTCTTGCAAAGGATTGGTTTTCAGGCAAACTAAAATAAACAGCAACTTATCTGCAATAGTTGGCAATTGCTTGCAAACCTGAACGCGAGCCAAACGAACACGACGTTCGCCATCAATAGTGTAATTTGTGATGTATTCTTTCCAATCTTCTGTGAAATAAGACTGCAATACATCAAAAGATTAAACGCTCAAACCCGTTAAACTTAAAAACCGGACTTTGTTTTTCTGTAATGTTATGTATCTCATAATATCCGAATAACGGATATATGTTTAAAATATTATTGTAATATCAAACACTTATAAAACTAACTGATATAAAGTCTAATATCTATTTCACAAACAATACAGGTTCTTAACACATTTAATAAATTACGGCTTACTACAAATCCAACTAGCACGGAACTTAATTCCGGAACACTTTGGACTGATAAAAAATCGGACAAACGAACCAATCTTAAATGCAAACTTTGATTTAACGAATTGAGAAATAATTTCACCAGGAAATGTTAAAAATAGTTTTTAAAGACACGTTTTGCTCTTTTTCTCATCTTATATATATGAGTCAACAAAAAATTTGAATCAATACTGATGGAAAAACAGCTTATGGAGCACGAACAAATCATTAAAAAGAAAATTGTCAAAGGATGTGTATTTCTCATTATTTTGATTACCGTATGTGGAACATTATTGGCTTTTTAGTCGGAAACACCTATTTTTACGAATCATCAAATTTATTCATTTTGTAGAAAACACCTGTTATCATGAAAGAAATATTTGTATTACCGACAGTTGCCTTGCTACTGCTAAGCAGTTGCGGTAACACCGATGCCCCACCGATTAAAGATGCAGAAACAATTGAAATGAGTCCGATTCAGAAAACACGTGTATCACAAGAAAACGACTTTGCTTTCGATTTGATGAAACAGACATTGGCAGATACCGATGACGGAAACGTATTCATTTCACCCTTAAGCGTTAGCATAGCCTTGGGGATGGCTCGCAACGGAGCAATCGGAGATACCAAAAAAGGGATGGAAACGACACTCAAAATGCGTGGAATGACGAATAATGAAATCAATGCGTTTTACAACTTATTGCTGACTGAATTACCCGAAATCGACAAAAAAACCAAACTCTCCATTGCAAACTCCATCTGGTACAGGAACACGTTTCCGGTAAAAAGTGATTTTTTAAACGTGAACGCCGATTATTTCAAGTCCGAAGTCTCGGCACTTGACTTCAACAGCCCGTCGGCAGTAAAAACCATCAACCAATGGTGTAGTGATAAAACAAACGGATTGATTCCGGAAGTTATTAATGAAATAAATCCCTTGCAGATGATGTTTTTAATTAATGCCGTTTATTTCAAAGGAATTTGGGTAAAACAATTTGATAAAAAGAACACGGTGGAATCCAATTTTTACGCCGAAAACGGACAAACGTCTCGAGTGAACATGATGAATCTGACTGATACTTTTGCCTATGCCGAAGACGATTACGCGCAATACTTGGATATGCCATACGGCAACAAAGCGTTCAGCATGACGGTCATCCTACCGAAAGGGACAGACAGCGAAAAGCCGGCTTTCGGCATATTCGACAAAACACGTTTTGACCAAGCGGTAAGTCAACAAAAAGAGCAAAAAGTCGTTGTTCAATTTCCACGATTGCAGGTTAAAAACAAATTCCAATTGAAACCAATGCTTACCGCTATGGGTATGGAGAAGGCTTTTCAAGAGAATGCCGAATTTGACGGTATATCTGATCTGAAACCACTTTACATCGGTTTTGTACAACACGATACCTTTGTGGAAGTTACCGAAGAAGGAACCGAAGCGGCAGCTGTAACCACCATTGGAATTGAAACAACATCAATACCTGTCATACCATACTTTACTGTAAACAAACCCTTTGGATTTGTTATTCGGGAGAAAAGTACCGGCGTAATTCTATTCATGGGAAAAATGGGCGAAGTGAAAAAATTCTAATTGGTAATAAAAATCGATATTCAAGAACCAATCCGATGAAACCTAAAATTTGGTTTTTGACATTGCTTCTGATCACTTCATTTTTCGGCTGTGATGAATACATGAACGATGTCGATTACAACGATGAATACGTGTTGCCGGTTACAAAATCGGTAAAAACGAGCGATAGTTGGTATTTCATCCGATTTGACTCGGTGTTTACCGATTCTCGCTGTCCGCAAGACGTTATTTGTGTGTGGGAAGGTGTGGCGGGTTTGCGATTTACCGTGTCAGATATTTTCCAATCGTCCGATACTTTTGAACTATATACGATGAACAATCCCAACTTGCAAATGGGCGATTCAACCGTATTTAGAAATCTAAAAATCAAACTCGTAGCACTGCAACCTCATCTATCATCAAACAAGCAATTAAGCTATTCAGATTACAAAGCCAAGATTAAAGTTACCAAACTAAATTAGAATTTGACAATGAACAAATTAAATTGTATTTTCTACACGCTGCTTGTAATGATTTTATCCGCTTGCTCCAACAATGTGTATGAAACGACAACCTACAAGATCAACGAACCGGTATTTATGCCGACCGGTATTTTTCGAAAATCGGTAAAAGTAAATCAAGAATCCAGAAACATTGAAAAGCAAGGAAAAATCGCGTTTTACAAAAACTACATGTATCTTTCCGAGCCGGAAAAAGGCATTCACATCATAGATAACCGCAATCCTTCAAGTCCGCGTCAAGTCGGGTTTATCGAGCTTATCGGCAATGTGGATATGGCTATCAAGGACAACATCCTGTATGCCGACTCGTACATTGATCTGGTGTGGTTCGACGTTTCCAATCCGTCTTCCCCGTTGTTAAGTGGGAGAAAAGAAGATGTTTTTCCCACCGCTTTACCAATAGCCGACAACAACTTCTGGTACGATTATGAGAAGAGCATGGACAAGTCGAAGGGCGTGGTCATCGGATGGACGGTAAAGGAACGAAAAGACTCCTATCCCGCACCTTATTTCTATAGAATCGATTGGTTTTCGGGTGGTGGAGTAATGATGGACGCAGCCGGTAGTTCAAAAGGAACCGGTGGAAATGTGGGTTTGACAGGTTCTATGAGCCGATTTGCTATTTACGGGAATTACCTTTATACCGTTCTTCAAGATCAGTTAGGGGTGTTTAACATCGAAAAATCCGAACCTGCCAAAATGGGAGACAATGTATATGTCGGATTTAATGTAGAAACGATATTCAGCTACAAAGAAAATCTGTTTATGGGAACTCCTACCGGCATGCTGATCTATTCGGCAAATGACCCATTGAATCCGGTTTACGAGTCTTCACTTCAGCATGTGTACGGTTGCGATCCGGTTGTAGTAGAGAATGACGTTGCCTACGTAACCGTACATTCCGGCAATAATTGTGGACAAAACAACAACCAACTGATTGTGATTGACGTAAAAGATGTAAAAAATCCAAAAGCAATCGTAACCTATGAAATGACAAAACCCAAAGGACTCGGTATTGACAACAACACTTTGTTTGTCTGTGACGAAGGGCTGAAGGTCTATGACGCGACAAATCCGAAAGGAATTATGGTAAACCAGCTGGCACACTTCAAAGCTATGGAAGGATTTGATGTAATTGCTTTCGACAACGTGCTCATGATGATCGCCGAAGACGGAATTTATCAATACGATTATTCCGACCTTAAAAACATCAAGCCATTAAGTAAGATAGCTTTTTTCAACTAAACATATCTATTTTTCTGCAACTCAGCCATCCCGCCGCAGCGATGCTCCGGGGTGGTTTCTTTATACTGTTACGTGTCAAGTTTCACAAGGTTGTTTCTGGCTACAAAAGCATTGCATATCACGCCTATTGCCATTCTTTGTCGTCATAATTTGGCAAACTTGTTGCTTCTACGGTGCTACGCTCTGTTCGCCAGTATCTTACTAGATCGCCGTCATGAGAATTTTTCGACAGGTTCGGATTAGCTACTCATCATTACTGCATCGCGCTCAAATCGTAAGGCGTCTCTTGATACACAAAATAGTTCAACCAATTAGAAAACAAGAGATTGGCATGACTACGCCAGCGAACGATGGGTTCATTTTTTGGGTTGTTATCACGGTAGTAATTCTCCGGCGGATGAATTGCGTCCCCCCTCTTCACATCTCTTTTATACTCGGCATCAAGTGTATAAGGAGAATACTCGGAGTGCCCGGTAATAAATATATCCCTGCCGTTGCGTGCCATAACCATGTAAACACCCGAAGTCGGAGATTCGGAAAGCAAGGTCAATTCCGGTACCTTTAGTATGTCTTCTCTCCGAATCTCAGTGTGGCGACTGTGTGGCACATAAAAAACATCGTCGAAACCGCGAAATATAGGATTCAGTTTGTCGTAGAGCGTATGCTCGAAAATTCCGAACATTTTTTCGGACAGCGGATATTTCGGAATACCGTAGAAATGATACAATCCTGCCTGAGCTGCCCAACAAATGTAAAAAGTGGACGTAACGTGTGTCCGTGCCCAGTCAAAGATTCTTTGTAGTTCTTTCCAATATTTTACTTCTTCAAATTGCAGTTGTTCTACCGGCGCCCCGGTTACAATCATTCCGTCGTAATTGAATTGACTGATCACATCAAAAGATTTGTAAAACTCCATCAAATGTTCAATGGGAGTATTCTTCGGCGTGTGCGTCCTCAACCTCAAAAAATCGACTTCCATCTGAAGCGGGGTGTTTGAAAGAAGACGAAGTAAATCGGTCTCCGTAGATATCTTTAGTGGCATCAGATTGATTATCAAGAGTTTCAAAGGACGAATTTCTTGATTTTCGGCTCGTTCGGAATCCATCACGAAAATATTTTCATTTCGTAATGATTCCACAGCGGGTAACGTTTTAGGGATATTAAGAGGCATTTTAAAAAGTCTTTTAAGTAATAAATGTGAAGAAATCTATTTTACAATCGATAAAGTTCAATCGTAAAAATTCCACGAAACTCCCATTTTCAGCATCGGAGGATTGATCGGGTAATTGGGCATGTGGTACCCCCATCCATCCAAAAACCAACCACCTAAGTTGGTGTAGTCGAAGAAGAACCGGGCTTTTTTCAGATGGAAATTCGCGTAAACGTTTATGACGGGATAATTACCGATTTCGATCGTTTGTTGGTTAAAAAACTGACCGGTAGCCGGCATGTACGATGGCGCGAAATACTTCGTATGATACCTTACACTCACGCCAAACTGGGGATACAAATCGACAAACCATTTACCGTGATAGTAAAAATTGTGATACAGCACCAAATCCGGTAAAGGCAACACGGCTTGGTCGGAACTGGCTTGATATACGACATTATTCTCCAGGGTAAATGCGCCAAAACTGACGTCTTGCTTCAAATCAACCGAAAAAACCTGTAAATTCCCGGAATGCTGAACCGGTAAGGCTTGTTCATTTAAGTAGATGTAATTCGAGATATTCTCTACTGAAACGTTCAACTTCGTTTTCCGTTTTGGTAGTTCGAAAATACCGCCAAGATGTGTTTTGTACATTTTCGAAAAATTGTTCTCCCATCTGAAATGGTTGGAATAATATTTCTGTAGAAAAAAGGAAGGTTGCTCATTTCGGACGAACGCGTTGGCGGCAAGTTTCACTTCTTCGTTCCACAGCTTAAAATCGCCTTCCACCTTTCCTTGCAGGCGAAATTCCCCCAATTTATACCCAATCAAATAAATATCGCCTAAGAAATTGTATCTAAAATGAGAGCCTTGTGTCTTCGAAAGCATGCCCCCCACTCGCGTATTGGAGAGAGTTTCTCTTTGTAGCGTACTATCCTTGAAATAGGTAAATTGCTGTACTTCGTTTTCGGCGTAGCCGGTTACTCCAAATCGCATCCATCGGTTGAATTCTTCGGCAATATTGACCGAAAGCAAATTGGTCAACGTCCTTACTGCCACCGTATCGTTTGTCAGATTAATCGAGTCGTATGTATTTGTATAAAAACTTCTTTCGGTAGAAGAAGGCTCGTGATACCGCTTTTTCATTTCTTCAAACTTAATCATATGCCCGAAACGAGTTACAGGAACATATTCGTATGCGGTTGAATCTTCATTCACTTTCACTTCCCGATTAATGCCTATGCTGTAATTGTGGTTGTAAAAAAGGGTATTTTTCTTGAAAACGGAATACCCGTGAATAAAAACGGGCATATCCTTATGCTCGACATCCACATCCGGATTGGTCAGCAAATCCAAATTACTCAATCCACCGTTCTCATGATTTTGATGCGTATTGGTGGCGGCGAACGCGTAAGCCGAGTAATGTTTTCCGGTGTATCGTCCGAACAAATCTCCTGAAAATCGCTGGGCGGCGGTATTGCTGTATCTGCCTTTTGAGTATAGATAATCCAAATTTGTGCCGAAATTCGCTTTTTTGGAAGGGCTCGCCGTGAAAATAAATTTTACCTGCTCTTCTCTGTTTGAGACGGGACCACCGGTCAAATAAGTCAGATTGGTGTAAGGAAAACTCGCGTCGTAATACAGCGCGGCAGGGACATCCATCAAATAGGGTTTATACGAATCTTCAAACACGAAATCAGTTCCCTGCGGACGATTCATGTATATTTTTGACTGGATGGGCGAGCCGTAGTTGCCGTTGTAGGAATTTGCGACACTGAATCGGTCAATGATGTTTCCATCCTGATAATTAAGACGTATCGTATCCATCGGGACAGAGTCGGGAGTTGCAAATTGCTCATCAATGTGCCACGAATAGATAAAACGTTTTTGGGGTGCGGTCGTTTGTGATGACGTTGACATTACCACCAAAACCATACCGAATAACAGGAAAATCCTTTTCATCAATAATTCTATAATATGATTATCCGCAATACTTCCTAAAAAGAATTGGACTAAAAAATTTGAAAAACAGCTTATAAATAATTTGCATATATCTCTGATTTTCATTATCTTTATAGCTTAAACAACCTAAAGGTAAGCAAGAATGAAAATCCCGAATTTTGCACTAAATTTTCCCGATGAGGATACTTGTCGCATGAAATTTAAAGAACAAAGAGACCAAATCGGCGTTGTTTGTCGTCATTGTAATTGTAAAGAGCACTATTGG
>JBKEBE010000147.1:0-7269 GCA_047973025.1 Paludibacteraceae bacterium | reverse complement strand
GACAACAGAATCGTGGAAAGAAGAGGAATAAGTTTATTGGCTTTCGGTTGTGTCATCCCAAAGAAAGCGGCGTGATGCTCTTGCAAAGGATTGGTTTTCAGGTAAACTAAAATAAACAGCAACTTATCTGCAATAGTTGGCAATTGCTTGCAAACCTGAACGCGAGCCAAACGAACACGAGGTTCGCCATCAATAGTGTAATTTGTGATGTATTCTTTCCAATCTTCTGTGAAATAAGACTGCAATACATCTGTTTAAAATATTGTTGTAATATCAAACACTTATAAAACTAACTGATATAAAGTCTAATATTATTGATTTTATTGGCTCTTTAATTTGAAAGGTTTGCTTCCCGTCATTTATTTTTTATCGTTCCTGAAATGCCAATTTAAATTTTTCTCTGAAAAATATTTTTAACTAAAAAATATTGTTTACTTTAGCTCAGAAAATATTAAACAAATTAGAGAATGCTTGTTATTGGAATTGCCGGCGGTACCGGATCCGGCAAAACAACTGTTGTCAAGAAAATCGCGGAGCGACTCCCTAACGGCGGTTTGGCTATCATACCACAAGATGCATATTATTGGGACAGTAGTCATCTGCCGTTGGAAGAAAGACTCGAAATCAATTTTGATCATCCGGATTCAATTGAGTGGGAATTGTTAATTAAGCACATCAATTCCTTAAAACAAAAGGTATCAATTGAGCAGCCTATTTATTCGTACATTACCTGTACGCGCGCAGAAGAGACAATCCCGGTTAAACCGCACGATGTTATCATCGTGGAAGGAATTCTCATTCTTGGAAATCCGAAGCTCAGGAAGCTAATGGACTTAAAAGTTTTTGTAGATGCCGATCCGGATGATAGGCTGATCCGGGTTATCAACCGCGATATTGTAGAACGGGGACGCTCGGTTAACAAAGTTATGGAGCGATACATGCACACGCTGAAGCCTATGCACGAGCAGTTTATTGAACCCACAAAACGATTTGCCGATATTATCATTCCGCAGGGGGGAAATAATCATATTGCCATCGATATTCTGACCAGTTACATTGACAACGAATTAAGAAAAATCTGAATATACCCAATGAAGGATTCACAAACTCCGTAGCTATGCAGAATCTTCAAAAAATACTTTTCATCGATATTGAAACAGTCCCTATGACAAGTAGCTTTGATGATCTGTCTGAAGACATGCAGGAACTGTGGAAGATAAAATTTGAATTGCTGAGTAAGCGAATGCCGGAAAAACATATCGAGAATTCCGTCGGAAAATCTTTCATGTCAAGCGCCGGTATTTTCGCCGAATTTGGAAAAGTAATTTGTATCTCTGTCGGAATAATTGCGGAGCAGAAAGACGGAAATATCCTTCGTATCACTTCCTACGCCAACAACGACGAACGTGTTCTGCTAACAGATTTTAAGGTGCTTATCGAAAAATTTTTCACGTCAAACAATCACAACTTTTGCGGACATAATATTAAAGAATTTGACATTCCGTATATATGCCGAAGAATGATTATAAATAACATCCCGTTGCCTCAGGCACTCAACATCAATGGGAAGAAACCTTGGGAAGTCAATCTGCTGGATACGCTCGATTTTTGGAAATTTGGCGACTATAAGAATTACACGTCACTGAAATTGCTCTCTACGGTACTGGGTATCCCTACATCAAAAGACGACATAGACGGCAGTCAGGTCGCGTCTGTTTACTACCACGACAGTAATTTACCCCGTATAGTTACTTATTGTCAGAAAGACGTTTTAGCTACTGCCCAAGTCTGGCTAAAAATGAACGGATTCTCACTCGTAAAACCGGAGAATGTGGTGTTCGTTTGACGTGATTTCAAAATCATTCGGAGGAAATCGGGAGACCTACTGATATTCTTCTATTTACAACAACAAAAAGCGTGGAAAACTCCGCGCTTTTTGTGGATTTTTGAAGATTTATTTTTAGGGGGTCATGGTCGCTTTTTGCATGATTCCTTTGGCGTCTAATTCCTTGGCAGACTTAGCGTATTCCTGACTGAAATTTCGATAGGATTTCATCAAATTACTTGATTGCAACATGATAATCTTTGATTCGTTCACTAAATTGAGGAATAAGATGCTGTTGCGCGTGCTTGACTCGCTGCCTCTGGCACGCTTTATCTGACGTTTCGTCATTTTGGAGTTCATGGTCGACATTGAATCACGCAATTCAACTATCGCGTTAAATTGACTGTAATCTGCGGTCTCTACCATTTTATTGAACACGTCGTATCCATCAGCTATAGTCTTGTATATCGTCCGTAAATCATCTATTTGATCTTTCGAAAACGCAGAATGATTATTATCAATGTAGATGTATGCCGATTCGCTCATGGCTTTTAGTGATTTGGTAATTTCATACGAATAATCTATCAATTGCACGTATTCCTGCTCCATATCCAAGGCACTTACCTGAATGGTTTCAATGGTGGGCACAACCTCATAATCACGTTTATCCTTGTAATTTTCATAAAGTTCGTTGGCATCAATCATCGTTTTGCGCGTCAGTTTCCGGTCTTCGTCTTTCAATCCGGTAATCACACTTTTGAGAAGGGCAAGAACCGTTACCATTAGGTTTTGGACGTCTTCTTTGCTGGTACGAACCATTTGTTCTTCACTGGATAGCACCCGATGCTGGCTTTGCTCCTTATCTTTGCGTTTTGTGTGGAGTTTCCCTGACCGATAAAGAAGAAAACCGACCAAAAGGAGCATTATTCCGATAGCAATTTTTCCGCCCCAGATTAAGGTTAAGCCAATAATTAAGGATACCGTAAATGCAATTAAAGCGGTAAGTAACCAACCTGCGACCACCGTCAACACCCCGTTGATACGATATACGGCACTTTCGCGACCCCACGCGCGGTCAGCCAATGAAGTTCCCATTGCGACCATAAATGTAACGTAAGTCGTTGATAACGGCAGTTTCAACGAAGTACCGAGTGAAATGAGCAGAGCGGCTATCGTCAAGTTGACCGATGCGCGTATCAAATCGAACGAAGCTTGGTTGCCCAGCTCTATGGGTTCAAATCGTTTATCGATTTTTGCTTTTACAGATTCAGGGATTATACTATTGATTGATTTGCTCATACTCATGGCACCACGTACGATGGAACGAGACAACGCAGACGAAGAGAAACGTTCAATCCCTTCTCCTTTTCGAGCCAGATTAACTTCCGTTTCGGTAACACTTCGGGATTTTTTGGAAAACCAAAGTGCCAGTACCATGATAGTTCCCGCTCCCAAAAGCCAGATTGTTTTGGCAGCCGCGGGGTGATTCAAATCTCCCATATAAAGCGTATCGATACTGCCACCGGCAGAAACTACTTCTTTAGCGATGTTGAAGGAATCCATACCGGCCATAAATACGCCGATAAAGTTCACAAGGTCATTTCCGGCGAACGCCATCGCCAATGCCAAAGTACCCGATAGCACTATGATTTTCAGTATATTTACCCTAAAAACAAATTGAAGTATAGCCATTAATACTGTCCAGCCGGCAAAAGTATATAAAAGCGCTTGCCCCATATTGTTTTCCAAAAAATGAAGGAAATCTTGTGAAATCAACACACTTCCTTTCAATCCCTTAAAAACGGCAAAATAGGTAATAGCCGTCAGCGCGATACCGCCCCAAATAGCTCCGAGATACTTGAAAGTCTTTCCGTAATTAAATGAAAAAATCAATCTGGAAATATACATTATCAACGCGCCAACGGCAAAAGCAATCGCGATGGAAATAAATATTCCGCCGATGATGGCGAGTGCCTTGCCACTATTGATGTATTCACCCAGGTGTCCGCCGTTTTCGGAAGTCCACAAGGTAAAAAGCGATACCGCCACCGCCGAGCCAAGCAATTCGAACACCAAAGAAACGGTGGTCGAAGTAGGCAATCCGAACGTATTAAAAATATCCAGCAACATCACATCGGTAATCATCACGGCTAAAAACAGTATCATGACCGCGTGAAATGTAAGTTTTTCGGGATAGAACACACCGCTTCGGGCAACTTCCATCATGCCGTTGGAAAACAACGCGCCAATGATTACGCCGAAAGACGCGATGGTAAGAATGACCCAAAGTGGGGCTACTTTTGATCCGATGCTGGAATTTAAAAAATTAACGGCATCGTTCGCTACGCCTACAACAAGGTCTAATGCCGCTAATCCTAAAAGAATAATAACAATGATTAAATAAATGGGATCCATAAAGATGTTTTTTATTTAGGATTGTATTTAAATTTCGGAAGAAATAAATGTCGTGAAAAATTAAATCATGCAAAAATAAAAAAAAGATATTTCAAATATGTTACAAAATTCAGGATATATTCGTATAAATTTACCATTAAAATTCTATATTTTTCAAATTGAGTTTATAGCACATAACTTTTTGGTGGATGAAAGAAGCGAACGATGGTTTAACAGCGGTAAGTTTTTTTCTTCATCAAAAAATAGTATTTTTGTTTTTTACAAATTTATTCATCGAAACCAATTCGTTTCTACTATGCAACCCCTTGCCGAACGCTCACGTCCGCAGACATTGGACGAATACGTTGGACAGAAGCATCTTGTCGGAGAAAAATCCATTCTTCGGCTGATGATTGACTCCGGCAACATCTCATCTTTTATACTTTGGGGACCGCCGGGCGTGGGAAAAACTACACTTGCCAAAATCATTGCTAATCGATTGGAACGACCTTTTTATACGTTGAGTGCCGTAACTTCGGGCGTTAAAGATGTTCGTGAAGTAATCGGAAAAGCGAAATCGAGCCGCTTCTTTTCGCAGGCAAGCCCGATTCTTTTTATTGACGAAATTCATCGGTTTAGCAAGTCCCAGCAAGATTCATTGCTCGGTGCCGTTGAAAACGGAACGGTTACACTGATCGGTGCCACTACGGAGAATCCTTCTTTTGAAGTGATTACGCCATTGTTGTCACGGTGTCAAGTCTATGTGCTAAAAGCATTGGAAGACGAAGATCTGTTGGAACTCGCTAAGCGAGTAATAAAGAACGACGTAGAGCTAAAAAAGAAGAAAATTTTACTTGATGAAAAAGAATCGTTACTTCGGTATTCCGGAGGAGACGCACGGAAATTATTGAATATCATTGAATTGGTCTCAGGTTCTACCGATTCGGAAGAAGTGCACATTACCAACGAAATGGTAACTGAGCGATTGCAACAAAATCCGATAGCATATGACAAAGATGGCGAAGTGCATTACGATATTATTTCCGCGTTTATCAAATCTATTCGCGGTAGCGACCCGGACGCGGCGGTCTATTGGCTTGCCAGGATGGTCGCCGGTGGAGAAGATCCGAAATTTATAGCGCGACGTTTGGTAATCTCGGCGGCGGAAGATATAGGTCTGGCAAACCCAAACGCGCTACTACTTGCCAACGCCTGCTTTGACACGCTACACAAGATTGGATGGCCCGAAGGACGGATCATTTTATCTGAAACGACTATCTATCTGGCATCTTCGCCCAAAAGTAATTCCGCGTATCTGGCTATTGACAGTGCTTTGGGACTGGTAGAAGAAACCGGAAATTTGCCTGTACCGCTACATTTGCGCAACGCACCCACCAAACTGATGAAAAACATGGACTATGGGAAAGGCTACAAATACGCGCACGATTACGAAAATAATTTTGTGGAACAACAATTCCTACCCGATAAAATCAAGAAGAGTCGGATTTGGAACGTACAAAATAATCCGGCTGAAAAAAAGATGGGAGATTGGCTTCGCGGACTCTGGAAAGGGAAATATTGAACAATGGAAGAATGTAGAAATGAAGGAATGTTACTAATCGCTGATTGTTAACAGCTGTTGAGACTTTGGCATGTGAATTGACTAATATCCGGAAAGTTTTATACTATGAAGAAAATTATACTTCTCGCGCTTGTGTCTCTATCTTTTGTTGGTATTTCAGCCCAAAGGGACAAACAGTCCAATCGGATTACGGCTGAAACCAATGTGATGACCTATAACATTCGTTTGGATGTCGCTTCTGACGGCATTAATAAATGGGACAATCGGAAAGAAAGGGTTGTGCAAACCATTTTGTCCAATAGTGCCGATATTGTCGGACTTCAGGAAGTGCTTCATTACCAGTTGACTTATATTGCCCAACAATTACCGGACTATGATTGGATAGGTGTAGGACGTGATGATGGAATAGAGAAGGGTGAATATTCGCCTATTTTTTACAATACGCGCAAATTTAGTGAAGTGGGTTCCGGCTATTTCTGGCTTAGTAAAACGCCAATGGAAGCAGGTTCTGTAGGTTGGGACGCGGCGATAACCCGCATAGCTACATGGGCAAAATTGAAAGACAATCGGACAGGTAACGTGGTGTTTGTACTAAATACGCACTTCGATCATAAAGGACAAGTCGCTCGACGTGAAAGTGCCAAATTAATTTTACAAAAAGTACATGCTTATACCCGAAAAGAGCAATTTCCCGTCATTGTAATGGGTGATTTTAATTCGACACCGCAATCTGACGCTTTCAAGTCTATTACAGACTCTCAAAACAATTTACACCTGAGCGATACTCGAGTGCTGGCACCAATCGTTTCAGGACCGGAATGGACCTTTCACGATTTTGGCAGCATGTCGATGAACAAAAGGGAGATAATCGATTATGTTTTTGTGAAAAACAGGGTATCTGTACTGGAATATAAAACGATACAAGAAGACGAACAGAACGGATTTTCTTCCGATCACTGTCCGGTGTTGGTACAAGTGGCATTTTAATTCGGATTATTTAGTCGCTCCTTATTATTAACCCGACGTCTATATAACGGAAATTTAGGCAGCATATTCAATAGACTTGTGTTTAAAATATTTCTTCACTCTTTCGGGAGATTCCACCAACATCTGCATATGCTCTTGCACGTTGCTTTGTAATTTTTCTTTTGTTTTTGGCGACTTCTTCATAGACATGCCTTGCTTTAGATCACAGTTGAGGTATTCATCGGGATTCTGTTCCGGCGAATACGATGGTAGAAAAAACAAGGCGATTTTCTTCTTGTTCTTTTCCGCCCATTCTTTTACAGGCTTGCTGTGATGAACTCTTAAATTGTCCAATATGACGTATATTTTCTTGTGGCTTGATTGAATCAACTGCTCTAAGAATTCGATGAACTTATCCGAGTTCATTGTATCGCAATAGATCATAAATTGTACTTTCCCTTGATTGGTTACAGCGGATATCATGCTTGTTGAAAATCGTTGG
>JBKEBE010000086.1:0-8862 GCA_047973025.1 Paludibacteraceae bacterium | reverse complement strand
TTGTCGGCCCTGAAAACAAAGGGGCGATTCTTACGGCTACCGAAAGAACTACCGGATTTTTATTGATGAGAAAACTTAAAAAAGGAAAGAACGCCAAAAACTTACTGAAAGAAATCGTCTTGATGATGCTGCCTTACAAAAAATTTGTTCATTCAATCACATCTGACAATGGAACCGAGTTTTACGAACACAAAGAAATTGCAAGACGGCTAAATACGAGTTATTTTTTCGCTCATCCCTACGCATCATACGAAAGGGGATTAAACGAATACACGAACGGATTAATCAGACAGTATATCACTAAAAAACAACATCTTGACACTATCGACGAAAAATTTATTATACTTATCCAACATAAAATTAACAAAAGACCAAGGAAAAAACTTAATTTTGAAAACCCCAAAAATCTATTCTTTCAAAAAATTGTATTAGACAGTTGAGCCTGCCAATGTTTATTTGTTGCATAAATATATCGTCAGATGAAAAAATAGTTGTATCTTGCACTCCCTTTTTCAAAAAAAAACAGTTATATTTATTACATAGACGTAGTATGAAGAAATTTTTTACAGTACTTGCCGCTTTTGTGGTTTCAACCATCATTCTTTCAGCTCAAACACAGTTGAGAGGGGTAGTTAAAGTTGCGGATTCACAAGAACCGCTGCCGGGCGTAACGGTAACTTTGTTAAAACAAAATTTTTCGACAAAAACCAATGCCAATGGCGAATTTCAACTCACATTCTTAACTCAGGGCGACGAAGATGTTAGCTTTTCACGTCCGGGATACTTGCCACAGATAAGAATTGTAACTATTCTCGAAGATCAGGGAAATGATATCGGTACAATCTATTTGGAAATCGATATTCAGGAAGAATCACGTCAGGAAGCCATTCTGCAATTGAGTGAATCAAATTTTAGCGAAGACGAAGGACGTTCTACCCAAAGTATCTCAACAGGACTTTCCAAAGGAGACGTTTACCTGTCTCAATCATCGTTTTCTTTCAGTCCGATGCGATTTCGACTGAGAGGGTATGACAGCGAATTCGAATCAACCTACATCAACGGCGTACATTTCAACACGTTGGATAGAGGAGGATTTAACTACTCCAGTCTGGGTGGATTGAATGATGCCATGCGTAACAAAGACGTTACCTATGGTTTGGATGCAAACTCTTTCAGCTACGGAAATTTGGGTAGTAATACCAACATTATCAATCGCGCAAGCGCTTTTGCCGCCGGAACCAAAGCCAGCGTGGCATACAGCAACCGGATGTACAAACTGCGCGGTCAGGCAACCTATGCCACCGGAATTATGCCCAACGGATGGGCGTTTGCCGTATCCGGCTTGATACGCTGGGCAGACGAAGGGATACAAGAGGGAACATTTTATAATTCCGGCGGATATTTTTTGGCTGCCGAGAAAATATTTAATCCCCGCCATAGCCTTTCATTAGTAACCTATTCGGGTTTAACCCAAAGAGGACAATCAAGCGCGACTACCCAAGAAGTGTACGATTTGGCCGGAAGTATTTATTACAACGCTTATTGGGGCTACCAAGAAGGGAAAAAACGCAACTCGCGTGTGGTAAAAAGCTTTGATCCAACCACTATTTTGACTCACGACTTCAAAATTAGTCAAAACCAACGGTTACGTACCGGAGTCGCTTTTCATTACAGTTGGTACAGCAATTCCGCGCTCGGATTTTACAACGCGCCCGACCCGCGTCCCGATTATTATCGCTATTTACCAAGCTTTCAATCAAACGCTCAAGATTCGCTCAATACGGCAAATAGATGGGGCTCTCAAAATGGAGAATATCTTTATCCCAATGTAACTCAGATAGACTGGGATGCTCTTTATCAGGCAAATGCACGCAATAACGCGGCAAACCCTTCGGGCAGTGCAAAGTATATGGTAGAACGAAGACACAACAACCTGATGGAAACGGTATTGAATTCAACCTATACCAACCAGTTGTCTCCACTTTTGAAACTTACTGCGGGCATCGAAGCCAAATATGCTAAGGACATAAATTATAAAACGGTGGATGACTTACTTGGTGGAAATCAGTGGATTGACATTGACCAGTTTGCTGAACGAGATTTTCCGGACAACCCAAGTGTGATTCAAAACGACTTGAATAATCCGGATAGGGCTGTTCACAAAGGCGATATATTTGGTTATCATTACGACATTAATATTATTCACGGTAGCGCATATATTCAAAACGAATGGAATTTTTCGAGATTCGATGTTTTCTATGCCGGACAATTGACCTATACGCAATTTGACCGCTACGGATATATGAAAAACGGGCGTGCTCCGGATGAGTCGGAGGGTAAAGGGAAAACGTGGTGGTTTGTTGACCCTTCATTGAAAGCGGGTGCTGTTTTTAAGGCAGATGGTAGAAACAGAATTTCTGCTAATATTCTGGCAGAAACGCGAGCTCCACTTCCAAGTGGCGCGTATGTATCCGAGCGAATCAAAGATACTCGAATCCCCGATTTAACCAGTCGGAAAATACTAACCTACGATTTAACATACTCTTTTCTTTTTCCAACGGTAAGAGGGAAAATTACGGCGTTTCAAACCAATATCTTGGGAAGTACCGAAAAAACCGGATATTACGACGATGCCGAACGAACCTTTATCAACTATACGATGTCAAAATTAGATAAACTGTACCGGGGATTAGAAGCCGGAATTAGTGTGAAATTAAATAGAAGTTTTACTGTGTCAACAGCCGGAACATTCGCCGATTATCATTATACAAGTAATTCCACCGGAACAATGAGTTGGGAAAATGGTGCCTATGCGGATAAAAAAGAAACGGTATTGACCAAAGGATTAAAGATAAATAACGGACCTCAGTTAGCTTGCAATGTTACGTTGGATTATTTCCATCCCAAAATGTGGTTTGCCGATATTACGTTGAACTATTTTGACAATAATTATTTGGATTTCGCGCCCGACAGATTTTCGGAATCGAACATGGCGCTTTACGAACAAATACCGGGTGCTAAAGAAGCGTTGGGGACACAAGAAAAGCTGAAAGGAGGATTTTTGTTGGATGCTTCTGTCGGAAAATTGATTTATTTGAAAAACAGAAAATCATTGAATGTCAATCTCAGTTTGAGTAATATCTTAAACAATACGAGTCTGATAACCGGAGGATACCAACAAGGACGTATGCCCATTACCGACGGCGTAATAGACCCAACAAGCTTAAACAAATTTCCCAACAAATATTATTACGCTTGGGGATTCAATATGTTTCTGCATATAGGCTATAAATTTTAACGTATAAAAATCAAAAATGAGAAATATGAAACAGCCATGTAAAAATAACTTTGACACACAAGGGAATGATTAATGGCGTGTTCCATGTGTCCTTAATGTAAAAAGAATAAATTTTAAACACATGAAAAAAAATATAATATTCGGCATGTTGGTTTCACTTGCGGTATTGTTTACAGCCTGTAACCAAACCGATTACGATCCTATTCCCACTGATGATTTGATAGGTGATTCGCTTACCACAACCTATACAATAGCTCAACTAAAGGCGGATTTCATGAAAAATACCGACTTCTATTCGGATACAAATATCCCTTCTGACCTTTATACCGCAAATTTAATAGACACTACCGCAGATGTAGTAATTAGTGGTTATATTACATCTTCCGATGTAGAAGGCACTTTTTATAAAAATTTCGTTGTTCAGGAGACTTTTCAAGGTGGACAAGCCATAAAATTCTCCATAGACGGCTCCGGACTATCCGGAATTTACCCTATCGGGCAACAGGTTTGGATTCGTTGCAACGGCTTACACATAGGCAATTATGGACAAGCTCCCCAACTGGGAACCAAATACGTTAACACCACAAGACAAAAAACAAATACCGCAGGTGCTACCGTGTATAGAACAGAACCCGGAAGATTAAATCTGATTCTTGCAAAATCACAGATTAACGCGTATGGTATGCCGAACAATTCGATAATTAAAGCGGATACCATGACCATTGCGCAAATTAACACCGCCAAATACGACACGTTGGTTAACCGGCTGATTTGTATTAAGAATGCCTATTTTACAGGATTTGACGGAAACAGTAAACCCTTGTCCGGCGAAAACCTGATTTTTGCGCCAACTACCAACGGCGTAGGCTACCCGCAACTCCGTATGATAAATGACGGCACCGGCAATATTGCCATTGCTACCAGCGAATATGCGAAATTCGCGTCAAAGCAGCTTCCGACATCTAATTACAAAGGGAATATTACCGTAATAGTCGGATGGTATAAGAACTACGTGGATGCGACCGGCGTTTGGCAATTAAATATGAGAACCCTGGGAGATTTAGGCAAAGGATTCGAAGAATATTTAAACGAAGTTGGTTATACAAAATAAGAAAATAAAATACGACAAAATATGAAGAGAATATTATTTTATGGACTTGCTTTCGCAATGCTCAGCTTGATAAATATAGCTTGTTCCAATTCGGATGACTACATCCCGAATTTTTCAACCGATGATTCGGGAAAAATCATTTATTCCGAGCTGTTTTCTGACAGTATTAGGGCATTTACAGCAGTAAATGTCTCCGGAGACCAAGAGTGGGTGTATGATTCTCATGGATATGCTTATATAACCGGATATGTAAGCAATGCAAATCATGCCAATGAAGATTGGCTCATCTCTCCCGAAATAGACCTGACTGATGTTTCGGCAGCTTATTTTACTTTTGATCATGTTGCCCGCTATTTTGGAGACTTTACCTCTGAACCTACTATTTGGATTTCGGAAGATTACACGTCGGGACCGACAAGTGGCTCCACTTGGACACAAGTAAAAACTCGTCCGTTTACCGATCCCGGCAGTTGGACTTTTTCAACCACAGAACAATTAAGTTTGACTCAATACGCAGGGAAAAAGATAAAAATAGCCTTCAAATACCTTGCTACAGACACCAAAGCCGGTTCGTGGGAAATTAAAAATTTTACCGTTGTTACAGGCGAAGCCGTCGTTGTAAATTACGACTATGGAGCAGGAACCAAAACCGATCCATATACCGTAATCGGTGCCGTATCTAATCAAACCGGAAGCAACGGATGGGTCAAAGGAACCATTGTCGGATACATTGTTTACGGCAATCCCACGACGTATCATTTTACGGCTGATAATTGCGATCAAAATACCAACCTGCTGATTGCCGATTCTATATCCGGTTATTTTCTGAGCCGGTGCGTCGCGGTTCAACTACCGCCAGGAGCTGTTCGCAACGAATTAAATCTCGTGAATAATCCGGCAAACTTGGGGAAACAAGTAACCATGTATGGATCCTTGGCTTCCTATTTTGGGATGGCCGGATTAAAAAATGTTTCATACTACGAACTTGAAGATGGCACTTCGGGTGGTAGCGAACCTTTTGACCCCGCCGACGCAGTTTTTTACGAAACATTCGAATCTAATTTGGGACAATTTACGCAACAAAATGTTTTAGGAACAGAAACTTGGGTTTATAACAGTACCTACAAATGCGCTTACATAACCGGTTATGTAAGCAGTCAAAACAGAGCGAATGAAGATTGGTTGATTTCGCCTGAAATTGATCTTTCGGGTAAAACCAATGCTATCCTTACATTTGACCACGCATTGAGATACAATGCCACTCCTGCGAGCGATGCTACTGTTTGGATTTCCGAAAATTACACTTCCGGTTTGCCTGCTACGGCAAGTTGGGCGCAATTACCAACCGCCTTTACAGATGGTTCCACTTGGGATTTTGTAAATATCGGCGATATTTCGCTGGCAGAATATACAGGCAAAAAAATAAAAATTGCGTTGAAATACAAAGCAACCACAACTAAAGCAGGAACGTGGGAAGTGAAAAATTTTGTAGTAAAATAGACCGTATGCAAATAACTTATTAAATCCAAAACTACTGTAGATAATTTAAATTGCACAATTCACGAATTGTTTTACGTTTCCCGATGTGATGACGCGTGACAAGTTACGTGTAAACTTGTCTCGGGGAATGTAAAATTCGTCTATCGGCATTGCTCTTAATATCAACATAGCGTTTGGTCTCTCTTTTTAGTGTTCACAAAAATTGATGACGAACAACTGGGAGAGTACACTGATCGAAAAGAAAAAAGCTTAAGAAATGGGTAATAGCTGGTGGCGAACATCGAAATGCAAAATCTCTGAAGTGCCTGATTATGTGTGCTTAATCATTCTTATGCTGTAATCCTTTTTTCCCTTGAATCTGACGCTTATCGTCGTCCCATCCGGTAAATGAAGACCTACCCCGCTGACATCGCTACCTGTTGTGTGAAATAATGCAAAAAAGCACCCATCAATTAGGTAAATAATATTATTTTTTATATTTTTATAGCGAATTTATTCAATCATTGATCTTAAAAAATAATTTGCTATGAAAAAAAGAATTTGAATGTAGTGTTACTTGTTTCAACAGTATTTTTGTTTGTTCAGTGTGATACATCGATTAGCGAAAGCGCTATCTTAGAAAATGATAATTTTCAAGAACAGTTAGAGCGTGAACAAATCATCAAAGGTTTCAAAGAGTCTGTTCTTTATTTTAATAAAAATAAGGATGAAATCAAAGGGCAAAACGTCTCTGCGGTTATAAATTCAAACAGACAGAGACAACAATATGCTGAGAATTTAAATATTATAAACAGTAAAACAGGCTTAAATCTCGATTATAAGATAATCGAAATTGATGCACTTGAGAGCAACTTAATAGACGGATTAAACGAAGTTTATATATCTGACGAGCAGAATTTGAAAGATATTGAAAAAATTAAAGTAGATGGAAATTATGGTTTGTATTTAGAAGTATTAGACATCCTTAATGAAGTATATTCAAATGAACCAATGCATACAAATTCTCCACAATTTCGAATAGGCGGATGGTCAATTGCCGGTTGCGGTATTGCCGTTGCGAGTAATTTCGTGGCTACTATCGGTTTGGGGGCTTGTTTGTCGGGAGTTGGATGTCCATTAGCAATTGCCGGAAAAATACTTGCTTATGGAAGTTTAGTTGCTTGTATAGGCTCTCTTGCATAGAGTTACAATAAATAAAAAAATGAGAAATCAAACAAAACCCTTCAAGTCACTTTTTATTTTTTTATTGATATCCACAATTATACTTGAAATCTTATTAATTATTTTTGTATCATTCGGGAAAATAGAGATTTATTTATTTCTTATGCTAGGGATTTCTAATATTCTTGTAATGGTTGTATCTTTATTAAATATAAAGAAGTCAATAAAACATTAAAACATCAGTAGAGGTTGTGTATAACAAGTACAAAATTAATCGAGGAATGTGGAAATAACTCGCCATAATCAATTGCGTACAAACAAAAATCCCTGAAGAAAAAAAACTTCAGGGATTTTTGGTTCAGTGAAACTCGTCATCCAATCCTTCATGCGAAGGCGGAATTGATTTTTTGCGCTTATCTTCCGTGGGGAATAGCTTGTCGATACCGATGATGACGAAATAAAAAACGGTCATGAAAATAAATACGCCGGCTAATCCGATTGCCGAAATCTGTAATGCGGTTATTGTTGCTGGATTCATAGTTTTACAATTTTACAAAAATAAGGGTACTAACATTAATATCAAGCCACCGACAATAACGGAGCCTATCTGTCCGCCTACGTTGGCACTGATTGCCGGCATCAGCAAGTAATTGTGCGGGTCTTCTTTCTGCCCCATTCCGTGTATTACGCGGGCAGACATTGGAAAGGCGGAGATACCGCAAGCACCTACCATCGGGTTCACTTTCTTATCTTCCGGAAGGAAAATGTTCATCAGCTTGGCAAACAGCACCCCGCCGGCTGTATCGAATACAAACGCGAAGATACCCAATCCAAGGATAAGAATCGTATCCCAACGAACGAACTGTTCCGCGGTCATCGTACTGGCAATGGTAATACCCAATAAGATGGTAACTAAATTGGCTAATTCGTTTTGAGCTGTTTTAGAAAGGCTGTTCAGCACGCCACATTCGCGGATGAGATTTCCAAACATCAAGAATCCGATAAGCGCGAGGGAAGAGGGCGCTATAAGTCCGGCAAGTACCGTAACGATAATCGGAAACATAATCAACGCCGTTTTCGACACCTTTTTATTGGTATCGCTCGTCATACGCATCAAACGCTCTTTTCTCGAAGTAAGAAGTTTAATCACAGGTGGTTGGATAATTGGAACTAGTGCCATGTAAGAATAAGCCGCGACTGAAATAGGCCCCAATAAACTGGGGGCTAACTGATTAGCAACGATAATAGACGTTGGACCATCCGCGGCGCCGATAATGCCGATCGAAGCAGCCTGAGCAATGTCAAAACCGACCAATGTAGCCAGTACCATGGTAATAAAGATACCAAATTGGGCTGCTGCGCCGAAAAGCAGCAAAACAGGACGTTGGAAAAGTGGGGAGAAGTCAATCATCGCGCCAATGGCGATGAATATGAGAAGCGGAAACACTTCTGTAGCAATACCTGCGTGGAAAAACACATCCAATGCTCCTACTACTTTATTGCCCACCAAGTCAGTCTGGGTTAATACGGCAGAGAAGGGGATATTGGCTAAAATAGCACCAAATCCCATCGGCAAGAGCAGTGTCGGTTCATACTGCTTTTTGATGGCTAAAAAAATAAGGGTAAACCCCACTGTAATCATTACCAGGTGCTTCCAGGTCATTCCCGCTATTGCGGGCATCAAGTCGGAAAATTCCATTTGTTAAATATTTAATGTTTTTTTAGTTCGAGTTTTAATGTAAATTCAGATGACGCTTCGCGTCTCGTAAAATTACCGGTCAAAATAATTCTT
>JBKEBE010000021.1:0-3196 GCA_047973025.1 Paludibacteraceae bacterium | reverse complement strand
TGAGTGAGACCAGATTGATTAAATCGACCAACGTGCTGATTTGCTAAAGCGGGATTCCGTGGAAAATACGTCTGCAAAGGGATTCGACTGACTGACGGAGGCGATTGGTCTCTTTGCCTGCGGTTCGTTTGTAGTGACTACACGCGACGAAATCTTACAGGCTTACTAAGATTTTAACCAAGGGACTGGTGGATATTTAAATCGAGTGTGTTAGAAAATATATTTTCATAGCGCGTATAAGTTAAATAATATTAATTTTTATATTTTTATATTTTTATACGATGTTTATTAACTCTTAAAAATTAATCGTATGAAAAAAGCACTTTTTATTGTAGCAATGGCGGCAGTGATAGTATCCTGCTCCAAGGATGGACATGAAGTGATAAATCCGGTACAACAAAATCCGGATGAAACGTATGCCAAAACCGAGTTTAATCTTGACTTGCGTGATTTTGCACTGGCGGTAAACGAAGCGATCAATACCAACGCTTCGTTTCGCAAATTGGTAAAAGAAGAAGCCCTGAAGATGTTTGACGGCGACTACGACGTATTGTTGTCGCGCGTAGCCGACAAACAAGTATCCTACGGCGAATCGATGGATATTGAGAACGCTCCCGGTAGAGCAAAAGCAAACTTCACGGTGCGCGATCTGCTGGAAGACACGTATAGCAAGCTTAATGCCGACAACAGGCTGGCGAGCCCGCGTGCGATGGCGGCGGTAAAAAGAATGGATTCAAGACAGCAAGCACCGTCAGGCTGCTATCCTTGATAGACGAACTTACCGAAAAATATCCCGAATTGCAGGTCTCAGTACCGGTTCATGTGGAAGATTTAGAAGATGAAAACTACATTCCCCCGGTAACCTTCATAACTCAAGAAGCCTATCAAGGCAATGCCGAATCTGTAGTAGCGTACAAAAATGATGAAGTGCTGTTGTTAGACATCAACGAAGCGCCGGACTATGCCGTTATTGTAGTCGGACTAAACGAAAGAATGGAAAGATTTCTTCCGGAAATAGATGAAACACTTCCAATTCCGAATTTATCAGGTCTGGTTACAGAGTCGGGTTGCAGGCTTTTTTGGAACGTAGATAATATGTTAAATGTTAATTACTTTGTGATTTACAGAAAAATGTACAATTCTCAGCCACAACCTATCGCGACTGTTTCGGTTACATCCACACCTTATATCTATGATGATATCAGCACAGCAAGTAATGCCGATTATTCCTATTATGTAAAAGCATACGGGAACAATGGTAGTGAGACTACATCAAATGTAATAACACTGAAAGCGCCACAAAGACCAAATTCGGTAAAAAGTTTCTCCGCTACGCTAAAAAAACAACAAAAGATAGAATTGCACTGGGAAAATTATGAGTCTCAATACGTTTCTTCCACAAGGCTATATCGGAGATTTGATGGAAAAGACAACGACTATGTATTCACCAAAGATTTCTACGATGGTGAGAGTCATTATTTTGATACCGATTTTCACGGTGGAGACAAAATTTATTACAAGATTACGCACGTCAATAACATGGGACAATCCAACGGAAGGTATGATTTTGTTTATGTACCTTATAGAAACATTGATGAAAAATCTCCTATTGTTTTAGATAAAATCTCCTATTCGTGGTATGATTATAGTAACGGGAAAAAAGACGCTATTGAGTCATGGTTTCAAGGACTCCCTGAGTTTCAAATCAAAGTTTTCACCGTAGATAGTAAAGGTGTAGCAACGAGTGTTTACGACGAAAAAATTCAAGCGACGAATACGGGTTCCTTTAGTTGTAAGAATTTAACACTTTACCAATGGGAACCATCAGATTACCGGTGGTATGACGTGCTTACTTTCAAAGTGATTGAGAGTGATCCGGATTTGGGTTCCTTGAAAGTTGTCGTTGAAGTAAAAGCGCAAGCTAAGATAGGAAATGACACCATTGGAGTCGGCGCGGGATTAACCGCCACTTATACGTCGCCTGAAATAAAATTTAGCAATGGTGGAGACAATATGGGATTCCCCCAGTATTACTCGTATTTTGACCCGATTAATCACACATTGGAGTTTAATCGGTTTAACTTTAAAATGCATTTAAAATAAAAAACGATGAAGAAAAAAACGATTTTTTTACTGCTCTTTGCTAATTTCTATCTACTTGCCGGTGCGCAGTTTTTTAATCCATACATCCAGTTAGAGGGCGGAGTATCGGTGCCGATAGAAAAGAAAGGTAACTTCCATGTTCTTTGGATGGAGTTCGGGACAACTTACAAGTGGCTCGATTTGGCTTTGGCTGTCAGTCATGAAGGCAATGACTTTGGAGAAGAGTATTATTCTAGGAGTATAACAATATTTAGAGAGGAAGAAAATGGATCAAATACGAATGTTAACAGAAACCACATCGATCCTTTTTCTATCAGTACCTATTCTTCATTACAATTAGTAGCCAAAGTAAATATCATACGGCTATTTACAACTGATTCTCGCCACAGCTTCAAGATAGGTGCGGGTGGTGGCATTCTCCTGCGTCAAAAAGCAGACGGATACAGCGATGCCGATGTTAACTCGGATGTGGCGCACACGCTGACTTATCAAAAATACTACGGAATGCTGGGGTCTCTCAAAGCCGCCTACGAATACAAAGTAACTCCCAAATTTTCATTAGGTACCTATTTCGGGGGTACGTATTACCCGAGCGTAGGCTTGTTGTTGCGGGGTAATTTTTAATAGCTGTACTAAACACATGGCTATACCTATTTTGACGAGCCTATGAAATCGTTCAGTATCCCTGCTACAGCCGGAGGTACCTTCTCGATGGAGGTTAGCGATACTCCGTACTAATGTCGCTTATCAAATTGTAACGAACAACAACTAAAAACGATATACCCATGAAGAAAATTATTTTAATCGCATCCGTGCTGCTTATCGGTATCAACGGTCTTTGCGCCCAAAAATGGGAAAGCTATTTCCAACTCTCGGTCGGAACGGGATTTTTTAATGACGCAAATATTAATGCAACCCCACAAATAATCTATAGACTTTATATCAGTTAGTTTTATAAGTGTTTGATATTAAAACAATATTTTAAACATATATCCGTTATTCGGATATTATGAGATACATAATTTTACAGAAAAACAAAGTCCGGTTTTTAAGTTTAACGGGTTTGAGCGTTTAATCTTTTGATGTATTGCAG